>JANLSA010000474.1:0-6075 GCA_031362085.1 Bacteroidota bacterium
TTGGTCCGTATGATAGATATAAAAGATAACGTTAGGCGCAGGGGTTTTTCCATCTGCTTTAAACAGGATTCCACTGATTTCTATTTTTGGTCCGGGTTCATTAAAATCCGGCAATGTGTCTACTTCGTTTAGCTGATCGAAAGGAACCGGCGTTTCATATATTGCTTCACAGCCCTCACAATTGCTACCAACTTTTATATCCGTTTTATCAGGCTTTATTGGTTTTGTGGAAATATTTTGACCACAGCCATTTAAAGTTACTAAACAAGATAACACGAATAAAAGTTGATTATTCTTCATTCAATCTGATTTGAATACAAATTATGAAATATAAATTTCAGCTAAACACTGTTTACATAAATGGCAAGAATCACTTGATGAGATGTATCAAAGAAATTCCTCAGAAATTTTTCCGCCAATTGTCATGCAAATTGTACAAATGGTGTAATTAAGATTACCATTTAGTTTTTGTATTTTTATTTTGCACTATGCACAACGCTCCATTTTTTATAAAATACAAACTGCACCATCTTATTATCTGGATGCTGATCTTCGGTATTTGGTATAACCTGCGGTACACTGATTATTCGTCCACAGAGAAAGCTTTTAAAATCACGTTGCTCAAAGTTGCCGATCTGGCAATGATGATTTATTTGTCTAATTATTTACTCGTTCCATTTCTTTTATACAGGAAAAAATATTTTCTTTTTGGTGCTTGTTATATTTTAATGATTTTGCTGAGTAGCTATGGTAAAATGCAAATCATCGGAAGCATTCTTGGCAATCCCGGTTTGTTCAGCATTAATTCAGTAAATTTTAAAGCAAGGATCTATGATAATATTATTCCGCATTTCTTTCTTGTTACAGCCGGGGTAGCCGTAAAATTGGTTTATGATTTTATACAATCGCAGCAACGGCTGACTGAGATGGCAAAGGAAAAAGCAGAGACTGAATTGAATTTTTTAAAATCACAGATCAATCCACATTTTTTATTTAACTCGTTAAATTCCGTCTATTTTCTCATTGACAAAGAAAATACAATAGCCAGGAATACATTGCATAAATTTTCTGAAATGCTCCGGTACCAGTTGTATGAAGCAAATGGTGAAAAAATTCCCATTGAAAAAGAAATAAGTTACTTGAAAGATTATGTTGATTTACAAAAACTGCGCAAGGATGAAAATTACACAGTTCAATTCAATTGTTCTCCGGATGTAAAGGATTTTACGATTGAACCCTTGTTGCTGATACCTTTTGTTGAAAATGCATTTAAATTTATTTCTCATAAAACCAATCGGCCCAATTTCATAAAATTAGATATGAGCCGATGGAATGGTTTTTTTGAATTCACTGTTGAGAATTCAAAAGAAAATGACAGTCCCATAAAAGATCAACCCGGTGGTATTGGATTAAAAAATGTAAAGCGGCGTTTAGAATTAATTTACCTGGGAAATCATGAACTGAAAATTGAAGACACACCGGATACGTACAAAATATTTTTTAAATTAAAAATATGAAGTTATGCTCACAGGATTATTCTTACGAAAACAAAAACATTTAAAAACATTTTGGGTTTTATTAGTCGTTTCAGTTTTATTTCTGATTTCGGGTATTTTAATACTTTTTTAAAATGATAAACTGTGTTATAATAGACGATGAACCGCTTGCAAGAAAAGGATTAAAAGAATATATCGCCGATGTTGATTTTTTGAATCTCATCGGTGAATTTGACAATCCTGTAAAAGTTGCCGGTTTATTGAGCAGGGGAGAAGTGCAGCTACTCTTTCTGGACATTCAAATGCCTAAAATAACGGGCCTTGATTTTTTAAAGACAATTCAACATGCGCCACCGGTAATTTTTACAACAGCATATCCTCAGTATGCAATCGAGGGTTTCGAACTGAATGCATTGGATTATTTAGTAAAGCCAGTATCTTTTGAACGGTTTTTAAAAGCCGCTATGCGTGCAAAAGAGTTTTATGAAATAAGACAGCTAAATTCTGAGGAATCAAAAAAAGCATCAGCACAGCCGGATCATTTTTTTATAAAAGCAGAAAATAAACTGGTGAAACTTTTTTTTGATGAAATTTTAGTAGCTGAAGCTTTACAAAATTATGTGGTGATTCATACGGCAGTTAAAAAATATATTACTTATCTCACGTTTAAATCGGTGGAAGAATACCTTCCTTCAGATCAATTCATAAAAACTCATAAATCTTATATTATTGCTGCGGCTAAAATTGAAAGCATAGAGGCCAACGATATAAAAATTGGGCAGCATCATATTCCCATTAGCCGGAATTTAAAAGAGGAAGTGATGGAAAAATTATTGAAAGGAAAGTTTCTTAAAAGATAATCGGCACTAGCCCTATTTGAACAAACATCTTTTTAATGAATGTCTTTTTAACAAATGAGACAAAGCATAAACCGTAAAGAATGGTGTTCCTCTTTTGGTGACAGGAGCAATTGGTGATTAATCGTACTCATCTGTTTCTACAATCTTGCTGTAGTCCACCAAAAGTTCGGTGCCGGATAAAATATCAGCAGTAGCTTCGAAGAACTCACCGTGATTAATTGAAATAACATTTGGCGATGATGAGTGATTTAAATAATTGACCATATCAACTATTTTAAACCCATAATTGGGGACAAAATAATTTTCCTGATCATATACACAATAAGTCTCTACAAGATTTCGGGAATGATTGGGCAACTGATCCACTTCCGTAATCGGGATTTTTATCCAGTCGATTTGTTTCTTTGAAAAAAAATCACGACAGCCTTTTGGTATATCCCGTATTGCAAAAACGCCAATACCATGAACAGGTGAGGGTTTCAGTGTGGCATATGTTTCTACCGCCAGTTCCTGCAATAATTGTTCTTTGATCATAAAAAAGTGGAGGATTAACTGCCGCGTTGAGAACCGGTGTTTGATTGCTTGCTTACAAAGCCTGCTGATTTGGGTTTCTGAATAAATTTAGAATCCTTTGCCCCGGTTGCCGGATTCTTCTTGCCATCCTTTTTTTTATCTTTGTTTTTTTGCTGATTCAATAAAGACATGAGTTTCTTTTTTTTGCGAAGATAATGATTCCTGATTTCAGGTGACGGCAATATTTTTTAACATTCCAGGTAGTGGTATGTTGAATAAGCTGGTTAATTTTATATCACAGATATTCGGTTATGAAATTTTTTTTTATTTTCTTTTTATTTATACCCCTATTCGGTTTGACGCAAGATTGCGAATTGCGAGATGAGAAAGATCAGTTCAATCAGGACCCCCGGCTGACAACTGGCTTTAAAGAATTCAGCGGCGGCACCGAAGAATTTTTATTTACTGTAACGGCAGATAAACGGGATGTGGATTTGTTTTTTTCACTCACCTCACCCAATGGTATCTGCTTTGATGATTATAGCCGTGCCGTAATTGTATTTGAAGGGGGGAAGCAAAGAGCAACAATTAAAAATGGGGGCACAACAAACTGCAAAGGCAATTTTCATTTTATTTTTAAAAATCAGGAAGCGTTGCACACTCAGCTTACAAATCTTTCGATAAAAAAAATTCAGAGTATTACAATCACCGGCAATAATGAAAAAAAATCGGTTCTCACACCTACAATCGACGAAGCAGAAAAAATTATGAAAATGATTAGTTGTATGCTGAAAGAATTGGAGAACCTGAGAACGGATTCCTGGAAACCAAAGCCAAAGCAAAACTGATTCTATTTTGGAATTTTAATGACAGGTGCACCTACCGCAGCTGCATACTGTTCTACTCCATGTTGATAATCTGCTTCTCTAAAAAAATCTTCTACCGTATTTTCTTTATGTAATCCGGAAAGTTTAATTGTTATCATTTCCTCTTTTGGTTGTGTGTAAACAGAATTTCCGTTATAAACTTCCATTCCTTTCAGCGTTAATTTTAGTCCATCAAAAACGGTAGCAAGGTTTATGCTGAAAATAATTTTAGCTATTTCAATTTTATTGGCATCGGGTGCAGGTTTAAAAAGTTCACCAAGGTTGCCAACTGCATTTGCCACGGGAAATTTTGGGACAATATCATTTGTGTTTTCAATAAGCATTGCCTCTGGAAATTTTGTATTAAAGTCTTTAGCAAATGCTTCATTACCTGCAGCCGGTGCTGCAAAAGTGATGAATTGTATTTTTTTGATTGCTTTGTTTTGTTTTTTTAATTGGAACGCTAACCAGGATCCATATACGGTGGAAAGATTTCCTCCAAGGCTATGACCCGTTATTAATATTGAAGAATTTGTATTTGTTGTGTTGTCAAGAAACTGCCATAGTGTGTACCCGGTTTTTTTATCTTTAAGAATTTGCATGTTTTCCCAGGCTTCAAAAGAACCTCGTGAAATTTTTGCATCTGATACACTGTCTGTATATAACCATTCTTTTTGTTCAGCAACCTGAAAATCCTGCCTTATCCAATTGTCAAATGCAGCTTTATCAAATTGTAACACGGAGCCACGTATTGCAATTACAATTTTATTTTTATTAGTTGCTGCAAAAGCATAGTTGCCATTTACGGCTTCTGGATTCCAGGCTATTTTCCATTCGGGCAGAAATTGTGATATTAAACTATCAGGCGAATTGCTATATACAATTTCAGAAAAAGTGCAAGCCATAGTATTGGTAAAGGGAGTTTCTTCAATTGCATCCTGATTTGAAGAATTACAGGAAAATAATATAACTACGAATAGGTAGGATAGAATTCGTTTCATAAAATCAAAAGTACAGGGGTTTAGAAATAAATTTCAGTTTGAATTTATATCACCTTCTTTTTTCTACTTCTTCGAAATAATCCGATTACCAATAAAATAAAAAATAGGATTCCTAATGCGATGCGGAGATACATCTGTTGTTTTTCTTTTTTATCTCTTGATTGTATTTCTTTAACCAAAGAATTCAAGTTACTATTGGTTGGCTCCTGATCGGTTTTCAGGTTCTCCTCCTGTTTCTTTTTCATAATACTGTCCATCTGGCTCAATGTTTTTGAAATAGAATCGAAATGTAGTTTTGATAAACTATCCTGAGCCGGCGACTGAAAAGATAGAAGTGAAATTGAAAAACAAAAAAGAAGTTTTTTCATTCAGGTTATTTTCCCGAAAATACTAAGAATGATTTATTTCAAAACAAAATCTATTTGTAAGCATTAATTTAAATTCTTCCTGTAAGATAGGTTTGAGATTCAGTAGGAGAAATGCTGCCACCGGAGTTTTCAAGGGTTACCGTAAAAGCATTTGCATTTGAAGGTACATTTTGCATTTCAATAAACCGTCCCCGGATTTCATCTTTTATGATTCCTACGTTTACAGCTTTGCCATCCACCATTGCCCAGAGTTGATAATCTTTTTCTGCAGATGATTGTGGTAAATGATGAATCATAATATATAGCTTTCCTGTTTTTTTATCCCAAAACATGGTACACCGGCAAATAGAATGGATGCCAAAACCATACATGGCAACAGGAGTTATAGAAGGGTTCTTCATAATAGCATAATCTGAAGCAGGCAATCCTTCCGTTGTATTTTTTGTTTCAGCAAGTAACTGCTCAAGGTTATTCGTTTTTTTATTTAGCGTATAAATAAAATAACTGCTTGTTATCAGTAATAAAACAGATGCAGCGGCAAGTGTTTTATACCAACTCGTATTTTTTACAATCTTTTTTGGGGCAATTGAAATTACCGGAGTTTGTAAGGCTGCAAGACTGCGAAGAATTTTTTCATCGGTTTCAGTTGAAGGAAGTTGAACATCTTTCATCATTTTTTCTTCCAGTTCAATTTCATATTGAAGGATAGCTTCTTTTAGCTCAGGATGGGCATTGCGAAGTTGTTCAAGTTCGATTGCTTCTTCTGCACTGCACAGTCCCAGAACATATTGTTCAATAATGCCAGACGATATGTATTCTTTAATGTTCATTTACCTGAATTGTTTTCTTAATTCAATTAATGCACTCCGTAATCTTGTTTTAATAGTGCCTAAAGGTGTATTTAAAGCTTTTGAGATTTCTTCCTGCGTAAATCCGTTAAAATAAGCCAACTCTAAAACCGCTCTGAATTC
>JANLSA010000476.1:0-9683 GCA_031362085.1 Bacteroidota bacterium
ATAATTGCGGCAGTTCATCTATGCGGTATTTACGCATGGTTTTACCAAAAGGTGTAATGCGTTCATCGTTTTCAGAAGAAAGCTGTGGCCCGTTTTTTTCCGCATCCTTAATCATAGAACGGAATTTATACATCAAAAAAATTTTCCCCCTGTAACCAACTCTTTCCTGCGAATAAATGATGGGGCCGGGAGAAGAAAATTTTACACGCAATGCAATAAAAATTAAAAAAGGAGACAAAAGAACAACCGTAATTAAAGAAACAATAAAATCTAATAATCGCTTTATATTTTGCTGCCACTCCGGCATTAGCCCGGTTTTAATATCTATCAGCGGTGCGCCAAGTACATTACTTGTTTTTACAGAACCGGAAAGGATATCGAGTGTGTCTGCTTGTATTTTTATCGTTACATCTTTTTCGCTCAGGCGGCTGATAATTTTTTCAAGCAGTGTCTGTTCCGATTTTTCTACTGCAATTATTACCTGTTGTATATCTTTTGATTCAATTATTTCTTCAAGTTGGTCCACTAAGCCAAGGTTAGGTATAAATTTATTCAATCCGTTTTTCCCATTGCTATCCGTAGCAATATATCCCGTAAAGTTTAATCCTTCGAATTGTTGTTGTTTGGCAGATTGTTTAAAAATGCGAACGGCGTTTTCATTTCCTCCAACAATTATTGTGTTGAACGAAACTGAGCCGTTCATTAATTGATGTTTTGCTTTATTAAGCAAAATCCACCTGCCAAAAAATGTAAATGTTAATTGTAAAAAGAACAGGATACTAAAACCGGAATAATAATAGGTGTAACTTTTTTTTGCATCATCTAGCAAAAACAAAAAGAATAGACCGATACAGCCCAATAAACTGCAGATAAAAGTCATCGTAAATTCATTGAACCGCGATTTTTTATAAACAGAATGATAGGCACCGACCATTGTATAAATAATCAGCCAGCCTACCGGAATAAAAAAGATACCTAACCAGAATTTTTTATCCGTCATGAACTCACCATTCTCAATTATTGATTCTCCCAAAATCCATTTCCGGATAAAAAAGAAGAAACCCCATGTAATTGCAGCAGTTAAATAATCCATAACTGCATAATATGCAATTGGTATTTTTTTTGAAACACTCATGAACGGCTGATAAGATTATTGCCAATTTTTTCTAATATCTGATGCGCTACCTCCATTGCCATCAACCCATCCAGTTCGGATACAATTGTTTTATGATTGTTGTTGATTGCTTTTACAAACTCTTCCAGTTCTCTTTTAATCGCATTCACTTCGGGTATCACCGGGTTAGCTACAGCGATTGTTTTTTTGCCAGAAGGCGTTTCTATATCAAAAGCAAAAACATTTTCATCGCTTACATCTTTGAGTTTAATGACCTCTGTTTTTTTATTTAAGAAATCAATACCGATATACGCATCTTTCTGAAACATCCGCATCTTACGCATCTGCTTCATCGAAATCCGGGACGAAGTAAGATTGGCAACGCAGCCATTATGAAATTCGATGCGAACATTAGCAATATCAGGTGTATCCGTCATTACACCCACCCCACTAGCCGAAATATTTTTTACATCACTTTTCACAATGCTTAAAACAATATCAATATCATGAATCATTAAATCCAGAATCACACTTACTTCTGCACCTCTCGGATTGAACTGTGCCAGTCTGTGTATTTCAATAAACATCGGATTCAGCTTCATGTCTTTTAATGCAAGAAAAGCCGGGTTGAATCTTTCTACATGCCCAACCTGCAATTTCACATTCGATTCTTTTACAAGCTGTACTAACTGGTGTGCTTCATCCATCGTATTTGCCAAAGGCTTTTCTACAAAAACATGTTTGCCTTTTTTAATAGCCTGCTCACATAACTGAAAATGAAAATGGGTAGGTGCTACCACATCAGCAACATCACATAAATTGATCAGTTCATCTATATCAGTAAATCTTTTTAGCTGATATTTTTCTATTACTTCGTTTGCTGTTTTATCATTGGGGTCATAAAAGCCAACCAATTCAGTTCCGGGAATTTCTTTCCAGTTATTCAGATGAAATTTTCCAAGATGACCAACACCGAAGACTGCGATTTTTAACATGAATATTAATTATAAGATCAAAAATAGTCTAAATCGAACAGCGGGATAAAACAAAAAAGCCTCAGAACTAACTGAAGCTTTCTTGCGGACCGGACGGGACTCGAACCCGCGACCTCCGCCGTGACAGGGCGGCATTCTAACCAACTGAACTACCGATCCGTTCCTGTTTTTAAGGGTGGCAAAGATAAGGGAAAAACAGTTTTTGAATAAAAGTTTTCTGAAAAATGAGCAACACTTAACTTTACCAAATTCATTTTAATTTCATTATGCCTACAAACGCAAATCGTCAGTTTCTTGATTTTGAAAAACCCATCAAAGATTTGGTGGATGAAATAGAAAACATGAAACACCGGCAGGAAAAAACTAAAATTGATTTCAGCGATTCTATTAAAATGCTTGAAGAAAATATTCTTGAAAAAAGGGGAGAAATAACCCAACATCTTACCAGTTGGCAACGGGTGCAGTTGAGCCGCCATCCCGATCGTCCATATACGTTGAAGTATATTGATAATATGACCGAAAATTTTATTGAACTCTTTGGGGATAGAAACGTAAAAGATGACAAGGCTATGGTGGGTGGCTTTGGTAGTATTGATGGAGAAACGGTGATGATTATTGGTCAGCAAAAAGGCATTAATACTAAAATGCGTCAGCTACGAAATTTTGGAATGGCAAATCCCGAAGGTTATCGAAAAGCATTGCGACTGATGCGGCTTGCAGAAAAATTTAATAAACCTGTAATTACTTTAATAGATACACCGGGTGCTTATCCCGGACTGGAAGCTGAAGAACGTGGACAGGGAGAAGCTATTGCACGGAATATTTATGAAATGATACGTTTGAAAGTTCCGGTGATCTGTGTAATTATTGGAGAAGGAGCAAGTGGCGGTGCATTGGGTATCGGTGTAGGCGACAAAGTTTTTATGATGGAGAATACCTGGTACACGGTTATCAGTCCCGAAAGTTGTTCATCTATTTTGTGGCGCAGTTGGGATCAAAAAGAAATTGCAGCTGATCAATTGAAATTAACTGCAGAAGATAATTTACGAAATGGGTTGATAGATGCCATTATACCCGAACCCGCCGGAGGTGCTCAGTGGGATTATAAAGAATCAGCAAACTTGTTGAAAAATTATTTAATACCGGTAATAAAAGAGTTGAAACAGATTGCACCGGAAGAAAGAATAAAACAACGGATAGAAAAGTTTGGGAAGATGGGATTCTGGGATGAAGAGTAATTGCAAATTTAAAATTGAAGATTGAAAATTGTAAGAGAAACCTCTATGGACAAACTTGAATGTTAATTATTGATTTTTAGATTTTACATTTTCTATGACGTTAAGAGAAAAATATACAGGCACAGGCATTGCAATCGTAACTCCCTTTCATGCAGATGGAAGTATAGATTGGGATAGTTTTAAAAATTTAATTGAATTTTGGATTAATGGAAAAGTTGAATACCTGGTTGTGCTGGGTACCACAGGTGAAAGTGGAACCGTTCATGGTAAAGAGAAGCAGGAAGCATTTTCTTTTGTAAATAAAATAAATGCTGGCCGGGTTCCAATTGTTGCCGGCATTGGCGGCAATGATACCCAAGAATTGATTGAAGGGTTTAAAACTTTTGAACTTACTGGTTATGATGCTATACTTTCAGTAGCTCCTTATTACAGCAAACCAAACCAGGAAGGACTCTTTCAGCATTATAAAGCATTGGATAGAGCTACACCACTTCCGATCATCATGTACAATGTTCCTTCACGTACAGGAATGAATGTAACTGGTGAAACACAAGTAAGAATTGCAAGAGAGTGTAAAAATATTTTTGCCACCAAAGAAGCCAGTGGTGATTTTGCACAGATTAATTATATCATTAAAAACAAACCGGCAGATTTTATGGTCATCAGTGGCGATGATCCTATAACTCTTCCAATGATTGCAGCGGGAGCAGAAGGTTTGATTTCTGTTGTAGCTAATGCTTATCCAAAAGATTATTCTGATTTGGTTCGTCTTTGTCTTGCAGGAAAATTTACCGAAGCACAAAAACTACATTTTAAATACATAGAAATTATTGCATCCATGTTTACTGAAGGCAGCCCCAGTGGAGTGAAAGCTTATCTTTCTGAAATGGGTTTATGCCAGAATACTTTCCGACTTCCGGTTTGGAAAGTGAGTGATAGGCATCTTGCGAGGATAAAGGAGTTGATGAAGGAGGTTTAATATTTAATTATTGTTCACCTGTAGCTTCTAATTTTCTTATTTTTTCTCTGAGCTTTGTTTTTTCATCAAGTGCTTTTTTCAAAATGTCTTTAAATTCTTTATCATTGCGGAGATTGTCAAACAGTTTGTCATGTTCTATAAGATAGATAGAACCCCATTGCCAGTTCCATTTCCTGAGAATTTCCATGGCTTTCTCTTTATCACCGTTTAAAGCACAAATGCCGGCATAATCATAAGAATCGTTATAATTATAAAAAATGGAGTCATTTCCCCTTTTATATTCTGTAAACGCCTGGCTTATTTTTTCTTTTGCTTCTTTTGTTTTCCCAATTTTCATCAAAGCAACAGCCCAGCGATGTGGATTGGAGTGATTATTATACCTGCTCCAAAGCTTTTCATATAATTCGGACGCTTTAGCACAATCATTTTTTAAATTACAATAAGCTTCTGCTATTTCATATAATGCATTTGGTTCCTGGTTTACGTTTTGATTCGCATATTTAAGAACAGAGTCAGCCTTGCCCCAATGGAGGTAAATAACTGTCAGGCTACGTATAGCCTCAACCGCAATCATGGAATTATTTGATAGTTCGATCGCTTTTTTGCCATATAATTCCGCTTTTTCAAAGTCGCCAAAATTGTGATATGTAAATCCAATGTCCCGGTAAACAGTAGGTGTCCAGATAGAAAGCGGGTTAAGACGGACTGCTTTTTTAAAAAACCGGATTGCTTTTTCAGGATCAGAAAATTCATACCAGGCACCTAGTTCCCTGTTAACATCAAAATTGTTTTCATTGATGGCAAGTGCTTTTTCGAGATAGATTAACACCGAATCTCCCGGGCACTTTGATAATAATAAATAACCATCAGCAGAAGATTTATCAATTTGAACCGCCTTGTTTGCAAATAATCTTACACTGTCTAAAACCAAATCTTTTTTATACTTAATAGCAAACCAACCATGTATACTGTATAAATATGTTTGCCCTTTTAAAACATATGCTTCGGCCATCGAAGGATCTGTTTTAATTGCTTTGTCACAAAGAGAAAGAGTTTTCCGATATTCGGAGTAAAGGTGGGGATCTGAAGGTAACGAATCCCAATATAAAGGATGCACGGCCGTAGCAAGTTTTACATAAGAAGTCAGTGCTTCATTATATGCATCGATGGCTGCTGCGCTTTTTGTTGCCACCCTGCCAATGCGGGTTTGCTCCTCAGGCTTAATCTTTACCTGTAATGCGGATGCGATCTGTTGGGCAATGTTTTCCTGCAATGAAAAAATATCTTCCATCTCCCCAGGGTAATCATTGCTCCATAATTCTTTTCCTGAGATTGCATCTATCAATGAAGCAAATACTTTGATTTTATTTTTATCTCTTTGCACGGAACCTTGCAGGATGTAGTTTATACCTCCCAGTTCTTTGGCAATGTCCGGTATAGACATCCTGGTATCCCGGTATTTTTCTACCGACTGTGATGCAATCGGGATTAACCCGCCTAGCCATTCCAGTTTTCTCTGAAGTTCCAATGCAACACCTACGCAGAAAGGTTCATTCTCTTCTTTATTAACACTTATGTTTTTAAAAGGCAGTACAGCAATTGTTTTTTCTTTCGCGGAAACATCATTTTGCAAAGAGAATTTGTTATAAAAAAAACCCGCAGCAATTAATAGTAACACAATTGCTACTGCTAACATTATTTTTTTTGATGAAGATTTTTTTTGAAGCTCTTTCAACTTCCCACTCATTTCTTCTCTTTTTGGAATACTCAATCCTTCATTAGCCATCGCAAACACTTCCATCGGTTCATTTACATTCTTAAATTCAAATAATCCAAGAGAAACAGATTTGAACTCTGGCTGGTTCTTTATCTTATCAGCTATTTCTTTAGAGAATAGAATTGTGTTCGCTTGTCCCAATGATTGAATGCGGGAAGCCACATTTACCCCATCGCCCAAAGCTTTTTCGTTTTCAAAAAAAACTTCACCCACATGCAGACCAATACGCAGGGGAACACTGGGTTCTGATTGTAATTCTTTTTGTAATTCTATGGCACAATAAAGGGCTTCTGTCACGCTGGGAAAACTGCATAAACTGCCGTCGCCATAATAATTTAAAACTTTGCCATGGTGCAAATCAACTGATTCATTAAGCGCCGCATTATAATGTTTGATCAATGCAACAGCCTTTTGTTCATTTTCCTGCATCAGGGCTGTATACCCAACAATGTCGGTAAATAAAATAGCTGCAAGTTGTCGGTGTTGGTTTTGCATTCAAAAGTGATGTACAGTAATGAACTTCTAAGATAAAACTTATTTATGTGAAATGGGTTTATGCCAGAATACTTTCCGACTTCCTGTTTGGAAAGTATGTGATAAACATAATGCAAAGATTAAAGAGTTGATGAAGGGAGTTAATTAATTAAACCGGCTATACTGAATTTCTTTTTATTAATCTCGTATTGAATTCTTTTCTTTTCCATAAGGTTTAAAAAACGGGGGTCGTTGCGGATAATATCAAAATCTTTATGTTGAGAATGATTTTTGAGTAAGATGTAATTATTTATTAACGGATTTGTATCCTGATCATTTTTTAGCAAAGCAGCTAACCCTTCTTCTTTCATGCCGAGGGCCAGGTATACACTCCAATCATGTGATAATTCCAATGCTTTCTTTTTATTCCCCAGCTTAGCGTAGATGTAAGCAAAATAACCTTCAAATCCAAGGACTGATTGATTTAACTTTGTAAATTTGTCAAGCATTTTTTTTGCTTCATCCAACCTGTTTTCCACTGAATATAAATACCCAAGTCCAGCTATTGCTGAAATATTATCAGGTTCTAATTGAAGTGCTGTATGATAGTCCTTTTTAGAATTGTTAAGATTGTTTAAGATCCTTTCTATAGACCCACGAAACCCAAAATTATAGGCGATCAGCGGATCAAACTTAATAGCTTTATCTATCAATATCCTGGACTCATCGACCAAACCCAAATTTAATAGTATTTGTGAAAGGCTAAATAAATTGTTTGAATTATTTGGAGCAAGTTCTACAGCACGCCTAAAATTTTTAAATGCCTCTTCCCACTTTCCGATACCTTGTAGAACATAGCCTCTCACTGTATTTACATAATCTATGTTTGGGTCAATTGACCAGGCTTTTTCTATTTCTTTTAACTGAAGAGCTAATAACACAGAATCATTTTTTACACCATATGTGTAAGTGTTATATAAATCTGCCAGACCCGCATGTGCAAGGACATAATTTGAATCCAGGCTTAATGCATTTTCGAACATTATTTTAGTGTTTGTATAATATTCTAATTTTAATGTTTCAAAAAATTTATTATGTATTTGATAGCCCTGTAAATAATATGCATAGGCTTCGGGGTTATTTGTCGGTTTCTTTTCTATATTCTTTTTTTCTTCCTGGGTCAGTTTTGCATTTAATTGATGAGCTATTGCCTGGGCCACCTCGCTTTGAATAGCAAATACCTCCTTAAATTCCCGATCATATTTTTCCGCCCAGATATGTTCCTCAGTATTCGCATCTATCAACTGGGCAGTTATCCTGATTTCATTCCCTATTCTTTGTACACTGCCTTCAAGAATGGATGCAACATTTAATTCTTTAGCTATTTCTTTAATAGATTTATTTGAACCTTTATACAACATGGATGAAGTACGGGCAATCACTTTCAGTTCAGCAATTTTAGAAAGTTGGGTAGTTATTTCTTCTGTCATGCCATCACTAAAAAATTCATTACCTTTTTCGTCGCTCATGTTTATAAAAGGCAAAACTGCAATTGATTTTTCCTTGCCGGTAAACCCAGATTTCTTAAAAAACATGGAGTAAATAAAAAAACCTGCTACCAGTAAGAGAACAATGGTAACAGCAGTAACAACTTTTATTCGGAGTGTCTTGTTTTTTTGGGGTAAACCGCCTTTCAGTTTCCCTTCCATCGTTTCCTTTTTGGGAATATTCAATCCTTCATTAGCCAATGCAAATATTTCCATTGGCTGATCCACATTTTTAAATTCAAATAATCCAAGAGAAACAGATTTGAATTCCGGCTGATTACTGATCTTATCAGCTATTTCTTTAGAGAATAGAATTGTGTTAGCCTGTCCCAGCGATTGAATTCGTGAAGCCACATTTACTCCATCGCCTAATGCTTTTTCCTCTTCAAAAAAAACTTCACCTACATGTAAACCAATACGCAGGGGAACAGCTGGCTCGGCCTGTAATTCTTTTTGTAATTCAATTGCACAATAAAGAGCTTCTGTCACGCTGGGGAAACTGCATAAGCTGCCATCACCATAATAATTCAAAACTTTACCATTGTGCAAACCAACTGCTTCATTAAGGGCAGCATTATAATGTTTGATCAATGCAACAGCTTTTTGTTCATTTTCCTGCATCAGGGCTGTGTATCCAACAATGTCGGTAAATAAAATAGCTGCGAGTTGGCGGTGTTGGTTTTGCATTAAAGAAAAATGTACAAGTTAAATTAAGTATTATTTTTATAAAAATTGTTTTACTTTTCATTTATATGTATAAACTAACACTTTTTACTTTATTCGGGTTTCTTTCATTAACGCTTACGGCACAATACAAACTGCACCTGAGCATTCATTCTATTCCATCATCAACACCAAAGACAGATAATTTATATATAGCCGGCACTTTCAACAACTGGAACCCAAAGGATGAACAATATAAATTTACAAAAGACAGTTTTGGAAATTATTCTGCGGATTTACCTGTAAAAGAAAAAACAGGCGAATATAAATTGACACGGGGCGGCTGGGATAAAGTTGAATCTGATAAAGATGGTAATGCGATTGCAAACAGGCAATACAATGTAGAAGCAAATGACTTATTGGGAATAATTGTAAATGGTTGGACAGATCAATTTGTATCAAAACAAAAAATAAGTACTGCTTCAAAAAATGTAGTGATTCTAGGTACTGTATTTTTTATTCCGCAATTAAAAAGAAAAAGAACTATCCGGATTTATTTACCCGAAGATTATGCCACATCAAAACAACGGTACCCGGTTCTCTATATGCAAGATGGTCAAAATCTTTTTGACGAAGCTACCAGCTTTGCCGGCGAATGGGGCATAGATGAATTTATGGATTCGATGAGATTGAAAAAAACAATTGTGGTTGGTATTGATAATGGCGCAGATAAGAGGATGAATGAATACAACCCCTACAATCATAAAAACTTTGGGGTAGGGGAGGGTAATGAGTACATAAATTTTTTAGTAAAAATAGTAAAACCATTTATTGATAAAGAATACAGGACATTAAAAGATAAACAAAACACATCTATCAGTGGAAGCTCAATGGGT
>JANLSA010000485.1:0-1822 GCA_031362085.1 Bacteroidota bacterium
GAGTATGATGTAAAAGAAGTGATAGATAGTCCTGTGAGCATGGTAGGGCTGCGAAAAGTAGATGATCCACGGGATTTTGGTGTGGCTGAAATAGACGAGGAAGGCAATGTAAATCATGTGGTGGAAAAGCCGCAGATGCCAAAAAGTAATATGGCGTTGGTGGGTTTGTATAAAATAAAAGAATCAACAATGCTTTTTGATTGTTTGGAGAGTAATATGAGGCAGGGTCTGCGCAGTCATGGTGAATACAGCTTAACAGATGCACTTGATTGTATGATAAAAGGGGGTGCAAAGTTTAAAAGTTTTAAAGTTGAGAATTGGTTTGATTGTGGCAAAGTTGAATCACTGCTTGAAAGTAATGCCACACTCCTGAAAAAGTATGGTGGTAATTTAGGTAAGGATCATAATTTTGAAAATACAGTTATTATCCCTCCGGTAAGTATTGGCATTGGTTGCAAAATAAAAAACTCAATAATAGGCCCCGATGTAACTATAGGAGAAAATACGAATATTGATTATTCCATTATAAAGAACTCCATTATCGGTTCCTTCTCCAACCTTGTAGATATTGTATTAGACAACTCGCTTATCGGAAGCGATACAGGAATAGTTGGCGAGTCCCGGACATTGAATATTGGAGATAATACCGAAATTGATCTTGGCTGAGCGTTAATCAGCAATCCTGTTAATTATGTTTTCAAATCATATCACTAAACTTTTCAGAATAAATTACCCCATCATTCAAGCCGGAATGATATGGACCAGCGGCTGGCGGCTAGCTAGTGCAGTAAGTAATGCAGGTGGCTTAGGATTAATCGGGAGCGGCAGTATGTATCCGGATGTGTTAAGAGAGCATATTCAAAAATGTAAAGCGGCTAGTTCAAAACCATTTGGTGTCAATGTTCCATTATTATATCCGGCAATCGAAAAACATATAGAAATAATCATTGAAGAAGGGGTGAAAATTGTTTTTACCAGTGCAGGTAACCCTAAAACATGGACAGGTATTTTAAAAGAAAAAGGAATTACTGTAGTGCATGTAGTTAGCTCATCAAAATTTGCAAGAAAAGCTGAGGAAGCCGGCTGCGACGCACTGGTGGCTGAAGGGTTTGAAGCAGGCGGTCATAATGGGAGAGAAGAAACAACAACTATGGTTTTAATTCCTGCGGTTGTTGAGGCTGTAAAAATTCCGGTGATAGCTGCAGGAGGTATTGCTACGGGAAGGCAAATGCTAGCAGCTATGGTACTCGGTGCGGAAGGTGTGCAGGTTGGCAGCCGTTTTGTTGCAAGTGAAGAAGCATCATCGCATATAAATTTTAAAAATAAAGTAATTAACAGTGAGGAAGGGGATACTGTACTTTCCATGAAACAGCTAACTCCGGTAAGACTCATGAAGAACGATTTTTTTAAAAAAATACAGGAAGCAGAGCTACGTGGGGCATCTATTGATGAATTAAAGGAATTATTGGGCCGGGCAAGAGCCAAAATGGGAATGTTTGAGGGAAACCTCGATGAAGGCGAACTTGAGATAGGACAGGTAAGTGCCAGCATAAAAAAAATTTTACCAGCGGCCGGTATTGTGGATGAATTATGGCAGGAGTTTGAAAAAGCTTTGGAGGTTCCGGTAAAATTCCTTTAATTTTGAAAAGTGTTGATTTGAATCAATGAGGATTAGCTTGCCTACAAAAATCCTTTCTACATGAAACGGAAATTATTTATACTCATAGTAGCTGTCTCAGGCAGTTTATTTACCTATGCCAATGTTTATGATCCACGTGAGCTTTCCAATGGAAAGAAAGATGATGTAAACGGAACTGTGTTA
>JANLSA010000074.1:0-4619 GCA_031362085.1 Bacteroidota bacterium
CAATTACACTCCTAACCGGCAGCGCTGCTCAAACCAATAGCTTTGATGTATTTACTTATAAGCCGCCGGAGTTTTTTACCAAAAGCGAATTGCCTTTAAAAGTGCAGTTTAACAGGTTGAATAATGCTAAAAGTTTTTGTACTATTACACTATACAAAAGCCAGCCAGCCAAAGCGGATGTGATGAAAGATGTAATAAGCCAGTGGAACGAACAGGTAGTAAAACGATTAAGCAAAGCAGATAAAAAACCCGCCAGGATATTAACAGAACAGCTTTGGGATGGATGGGCATCAACATTAGCCATTGGTAATTTTTATCAAAATAAAAAAAAGTGTGTGGTAATGCTGAGTTCGTTTAGAAAAGACAATACGACGGCATGTGTTGTATTTGAGATAAGCGATAAAAATTTTAAAGCTGTGGTAGAAACCTTTTCAAAAAATCTTCATCTAAAAAAATAAAGAATGAAAAAATATTTTTTTATACTTGCCATTTTATTTGCAGCAAATATTGCATTTGCACAGCCGGGTAAAAAACCTGTTGCAAAAGAAAAGCCGCCTACTCAAAAAGAAATGGATGAGATGATGAAGGAGGCACAAAAAGCGATGGATGAATTAGACCCTGAAACTAAAAAGATGATGGACAGTATGGGTATTAAAATGCCGGATACGAAGCAAATGAAAAAAAATACATCGGGCATCAGTGATAAACAATTGGCCGATGCATGGGAAGATGAAAACCGGATTGTGCCGAAAAGAAGTGAGGTCCGCATTGCTTCCATATCTCAAAAAGTAAATGATGCAACCATGGCAAGGTACCTTGCTGCTATGCAAAAGAAAATAACTGAACAGCTAACCCCTGATATAAAATCTACGGGTGATGAGGTTATCAATTATATTAAATCAAATGCCAAAAACAGTTCCGAAGCTGGTAATATGGCCGATGCAATATGGATAGCCAGTAAGCCAACACTTGCCTTATATGTGATGGGAAAAATTTGTGCTGATGACCCACTCAATACGGATAACCTGAATAACTATGCTGCAATGCTTTCCATGCACAATGCCCAGCAGCTTGCCATACCTATACTCAACAACCTGAATAAAAAATTTCCCGGAAACAGTACACTGCTCAATAACCTGGGACAAGCATGGTTTGGACTGGGTGAAATTTCGAAAGCTGAAAAATACTTAGACAGTGCTATCAGCATCTATGCCTATCATCCACAGGCAAATATCACAAAAGCCGCAATTGAAGAAAGCAGGGGCAACATTGCAAAAGCCATAGAGGCAATAAAAAAATCAATTAAACATGCTTATACAAATGAAAAGGAAGATATGCTGCGTAAACATGGATATACTATAACGCTAAAAGACTTAAGAGTACCTTTTAAACCCGGCGCCGACCCCCTGGGGCTTGCAGGATTCAGGCGGCCGGATTATCCAAAATCAATAAGCGAATTAAAATCGCTGAAACCTACATGGGAGAATTTCAATAACGATTGTGATAACAAGCTGGCTCAATTGCAGGCAGAGAGAAAAGCCATTGGCGACAAATATGAAAAAAACCTTAGCTCATTAAAATACGGAGTTGCTTTACCAATTCATTATAAAAAAGCATCACTTCAGCTTAATGAAATTTTGACCGATTATGAGACTAAAATGAAAAAGCTTGCTGAGCTGCATTTGGCATTAGCAGAAGATTTACAAAAAATACAACAGACACACAAAAGGGCAGCACCTGAAGCATCCTGTGCAGCACACCTGGCAGCAGAAAATGATTTTATAAAACAGTACAATGAAAAGAAAAAGGCTAACGACGAACAAGCCCTGAAAGTATTCCGGCATTATTTTAACGACCTGGCATATTGGTCGCAATTTACGAGCTTAGATAAAAACCAGTTTGACCTGATTGTATTAGATTTTCAAATAGGCTGGCTGAGAAAGTTAAGGGAATACCAGCCTTTGCTTCATTCAGAATTTGAAAACCTGGAATGTGCAAAAGATGAAGACGCCCAACCCGGAAAGCTGGCCGAATTTGACGATATAGCCTGCGAGTACAAAAGTAAAATAGATTTGGGGATAGTAAAAACGGAATGCAATTGCAGCCACTGCACTACTACTTTCAACCTGGGCAAAATAAAATATATCGAAAAGGAACTGGGACAGGACTACATTGGCGGTACCATTATACTGAAACCGAAAATAAGTGCGGATGTCAATGCAGGCCCAGTAGGTGCGGAAATTTTTGCAGGTGGCGAAATCAATATTGAATTAGACCAAAACAAAAATGTAAAAGACTGGAATGGTACTGTATCAACCGGCATAGAAACAGGCGTAGGCATTAGCCAAGGACCGTTAAAAGCCGGTGTCTCCATAACCGAGGCCGTTGAGATAGAAATAGGCCCTAAAGGTGTGGGTGATGTAAACCTGGTAACAAAAGCGGAAGCATCGGTCGGTGTAAAGCTGGGGCCCGTGGGCAAATCGGTGGAAATAGGTTTGGAGAGCCGTGTAAGCCTAATCAGTTATAAAGGCTCAGTTAGAGGCACAGGTGTGCTGAAAAATATCACAATGTCGGAATGGTAAAAGCTGGTTTGACAATTAAACTTTTTAAAATGAAAAAAATAATTCTCATTGTACTCATTGCTGTTGCCATTACTACGCAGGCACAGCCAGTATATGTTGATCGCATTGGCTTCAAACTCGAAAGCATATCGGATATAGATATCGGCTGGATGAAAATTTATAAACATACCACACCAGCAAAGGGAAAAACCGTGGGCAATAGAGTTTATAGTGACAAGCAAATCGGATACACCCAACAGTTTGTAGAGTGGATGCAGCAATCATACTTGCCCAAAGGTTGTTTGGGAGATGCCGGATATTATCAAAATTATATGTACAAGTTCAGCGGCACGAATAGCCTCCTGGGCAACGCCATAAGTGAGCATTCAGATGCACTTCCACTTATGTACGGCGCTAATTCAAAAGTGTATATGTTCTTAAAGAAAGATGCACAAGGAAAATTTGTACCACAAAATAACCTTTCGGAATCATGGAACATAGAGGCCAACCAATTAGAACACATCAGCAAACAAATATGGTTTATTTCAAGTGCCGATGAATACTATTTTTTACTGCCAGATTTTAAGAGTAATCCAAAAGGATATGATGCCGACGATAAAGCTGGAAGTAATTTGCTGGGTTTTGCAAACAGCAAAAACATTGAAGGGTACAAGCATTTTTACATTCCCCCAAAAATACTTGTCGACGATGGCGGCTATGTTGTCATTATAACCAAAGACAACAAGGAACTCCCGTTTGAGAAAATAACTATCGGAGAATTTTTTACGCAGGCTGAAAAGCAACTTCCGGTTTGGCAAAAAATAACTCCCACATCCCCGGAATATTTTGCACGTGCACAAAAAAACCTTGCAAGGTTAAAAGAAAAATATAAAAACAAATGGAATGATATTGCAGAGTTGAGTATCGCTACCGATATCAATCTTAATAGTTTTGTATATGCAACAGAAGACCACAATGACATGTTTGATAATAAAGATATTTACGGAAAGGAAGGGGCGCATACCACATTCCCAATTTTAAAAGTAAGTAAGCAGGCATTGGCTCTATGTAAAACGGATCAACCGCAATGGCTTGTTATCCGATGGAGTGGGGGAATGGAAAACCAGGCTTATTATTTGCATTTGCACGAATCGATTCTGAACAATTTTAATTTTAAATATACGTACGATTATTTTTTTTATCCCGAGAAAGTAAAAGGGCAACCCTATAAACCACTTCGTTCCCCTACCTACAAAGAAGCAGTAGTGATTAGTGAAGCATCAGAGGTGGCTAAAAAAAATACAACAGATAAAAACATTTATTTTTTCGACGACTTTTCTACAACGGCTGTTGGAAAAAAACCAATAGGTTGGCAAAGTACATTAGCACTTGGAACTACCAGTGTTATTACAAAGCTGGATGGATTGGATGGTAACTGGGCAATAATGACAAGCTATATAATAAAACCCACTCAACTTATAAAACCATTGCCGCAAAATTTTACATTAATCTTTGACGTTGTAGCTTCTCAAAATTTTACCTGGGGGGCTAAAAGACTACATTTCAAATTGGCTAAAGAAACTTCTCCGGGTAATGAAGAATCCTTTTTGGATTTTGCACTTCGCCCCGGCTATGATGGAAGAGATGGAGATGCATCTCTTGAAACAAAATTCCCGTCTCCGCCGGGTTATTCAAACGGCTCTAATTCGTTTGTTGCTCCCGGGTTTTCTAACAACAAAAAAAATAACCGCATTACAGTAACCATTAAAAAGATGGGTGAAACCCTTCAGGTATTTATTGATAAAACTAAAATAGCCGAATACGAAAAAGCTATTCCCGCAGCTCATTTATTTAATGCTATGTCATTTTATAGTTACAATTCAGGTGCGAATGATAAGTTTTATATCAGCAATATTAAAATAACAAAGGATTAAAAAATCCTGTTTTTACAGGATAGAAAATAATTAGCAACCGACATATTTTTGATTCAGAAAAAAATAATTATGAAAAATATTTTCAGCATGTTATTCCTTTTTTTGATAGCAACGGCGGTTGCTC
>JANLSA010000075.1:0-12191 GCA_031362085.1 Bacteroidota bacterium
CCCCCGTTTTTATAAAGCCCGAAGCTGTTGCAATAAAAGAAGACAGTATAGAACAATTACGGAATGACATTAGCCGGATTGAAAACTGGGTTGTTATAGAACAAGAAGTTTTACAAAAAACAGGAACATTGATTGAAGCAACATTTAACAATACGGGTAATAAAACGGTAACAAGTGCCGAAGTATTGCGGTTAGTGGAGTTCTATAATTCAAAAATTGAAAAAGCAAGAACGAATATTTATAATCATCAGCAAACCAAAAATCAAGTTGCAAAAAGAATAGAAGACATAAAAAAACGGATTGTGGCTTTAAGTACTGCTCCACTTTTTAAACAAAAATCCTATGGACAGATTCTACTGCAGGTTATTTGTAAAAAAGCCGGGGAGATTCCTGTTTCCATTTCTTACTATACAAATAATGCAGGCTGGGTACCTGTTTATGATATCCGGGTAAATTCAAAAACCAATAAAGTAAAACTGGTTTACAAGGCATCGCTTACACAAACCACAGGTATTGACTGGAAAAAAACAAAACTCACGTTAAGTACAGGTACGCCAAATTTTGGAGTAACTGCACCGGTTCTTTCACCCTGGTTTTTGCAATTGTATGTGCCCGAATTATACAGAAGCCTTCAGGGAAAGTCTGCAGGTATCAATGTGCAACGAAATACGATTCAGTCAATGAATGATGATAAAGAATTACAAGAGGTTGTCGAAACCACCGGACTTAGTATTGAAAAAAGAAAAAAAGAGTTGGGGTATGCAGATGCCATCGAACCCAGCACTATGAATATGTACACTACACTGAACGAAGGCCAACTCAATACTAATTATGAAATTGAACTGCCTTATGATATTGAAAGTGATGGCAAGATGAACAGTATTGCAATAAAAGTAGAAGAGATAGTATGTAATTTGAAAAACTATGCCGTGCCTAAAATGGATAAGGAAGCCTACCTGATGGCTGAAGTGGCAGACTGGCAAAACCTGGACCTGTTACCCGGTGATGCAAATATTATTATGGATGATACCTATATTGGAAAATCTTTAATTGATCCAAACACTATCGCAGATACACTGAACTTATCACTGGGAAAAGATAAAAGGGTGGCAGTGAAAAGATCATTGATAAAAGAATTAAGCAGCCTGAAGACAAGTGGCAGCACCACTAAACAAAGTTTTACCTATGAGCTGATCGTAAAAAATAATAAACAGACGGATATAAATTTATTATTGAAAGATCAGTATCCCTTAAGCAATATAAAAGAAGTGGAAGTAAACCTGGAAGAAAGTGGAGATGCAATGGTGAATAATGAAACAGGTGTGATTACCTGGAAACTCAATCTGAAACCGGGGGAAAGCAAAAAAGTCCGGTTTTCCTATACGGTGAAATATCCGAAGGATAAAAAGATTGTGAACCTGAAATAAAGGCTAAGAGAAGAAAAAAGAGAAAAGGAGAAAAAAGAGTTTAGAATTCAGTTTCCGTTTTTTGTTAGCATTTCAATTTCATCATATTTAAAAATAAATGCAATTACAAAAGAGGGAAAGAGTACAAATAAATCTTTCCCTCTTTTCTCTTTTTTCTACTCTTAGCTTACATTTGCCCCCATGCGAAAACTTTCAATGGATGAACTGGGACGCAAGTCCGTTGATGAATTTAAACAATCAGAAAAAATACCTGTTATCGTAGTGCTGGAAAATATTCGCAGCGCATATAATGTGGGCAGTGTATTCCGCACAGCCGATGCGTTTTTAATTGAAGCAATTTATATCATAGGCTATTCTGCCAAACCACCCCATAAAGAAATAAAGAAAACTGCATTGGGTGCAGAAGAAACTGTTACCTGGAAACATTTTGAAACATCTGCAACAGCAATCGATGAATTAAGAAATGCAGGATATAAAGTATTTTCAATTGAACAAGCGGAGAAAAGTCTAAAGCTTCAGGCAATAAATTTTAAACCAGAAGAAAAAATTGCAATTATTTTTGGAAATGAAGTAACTGGTGTAGAGCAATCCACTATTCATTTAAGTGATGGCTGTATTGAAATACCTCAAATAGGGATGAAACATTCGTTGAATATTGCAACAGCAGCAGGAGTGGTGTTGTGGGAACTGGTGCGGACGAGCATTAAGGTTGAATCATAAATTAAATTTTGAATGAGTAAAGTAAAAAGTTATTTAAGCCTTATAAAATTTGCACATACCATTTTTGCATTGCCATTTGCGATGATTGGTTTTTCTGTGGGGATGAAAACGGGCTTGTTCGAGATAAATGTTAAGGCTTCAAATCCAGGTGTAGATGCTGAAACTCGTGATATACTTTATATTGGAAATTTTATAAAATTATTTTTGCTGGTCATCCTCTGTATGGTCTTTGCCCGTAGCGCAGCTATGGCTTTTAACCGTTATCTGGATAAAAATTTCGATACAAAAAATCCAAGAACAGCAATTCGGGAAATACCATCAGGCATTTTAAAATCAAATAATGTTTTGCTGTTTACAGTTATCAATTGCCTGTTATTTATTACCTGTACTTTTTTTATTAACAAACTTTGTTTTTATCTTTCACCGGTTGCATTGGCTGTTGTATTGGGTTATAGTTATACAAAACGTTTTACACCGCTTTGTCATTTAATACTCGGATTGGGTTTAAGCCTCGCACCAATCGGTGCTTATATTGCTGTTACCAATCAGTTTTCATTATTGCCAGTTGTTTTTTCAGTCATTGTTTTATTTTGGGTAAGCGGTTTCGATATTATCTATGCATTGCAGGATGAAGAATTTGACAAACAAAATAAACTGTATTCAATACCAGCTGTATTCGGAAAGAAAAATGCTTTGTTCGTTTCAAGAGTTTTACATTTCATAAGTGCATCAAGTGTTGTGCTTGCAGGTTGGCTGGGAGGTTTTGGTTTATGGTATTGGATAGGGGCCGTATTTTTTATTGTTTTATTAATTTATCAGCACACATTGGTAAAACCAAATGATTTAAAAAAAGTAAACATTGCTTTTTTTACCACCAATGGAATTGCATCAGTTGTTTTCGCCATCTTTGTTATAGCGGACTTATTTATAAACTAAACTTAATACATCTCCCGGGCGGAGATAGTGGCATGCCAAGAATCATCTCCATAGACTACGGACTTAAACGCACAGGAATTGCAGTTACTGATCCATTAAAAATTATTGCCACGGGTTTAACTACCGTTGAATCAAAAACATTGATTCCTTATTTAAAAAATTATTTTTTAAATGAGCAAGTAGAATTAATCATCATTGGCGAACCAAAAAATATGGATGATAGCGATACCCATGCCACACCTTTAGTGGAAAACTGTATAAAAGAATTGCAAAAAAATTTCCCGGCAATGCCTATATTGAAAGTAGATGAACGATTTACTTCTAAAATGGCAAAAGATGCAATGCTAGAGATGGGGATGAAAAAAAAGCAAAGGCGAAACAAAGCATTAGTGGACGAAATAGCCGCGACGATTTTATTACAGGAATACCTCAGGCAATTTTAAATTGTAAATTTCAAATTGTGCCAGAGGTATTCCTTTGGAACAAATTGACAGAAAGAGCAGAAATACTTCTAAATTTGCAATCTTAAATTTGAAATTTTCAATCGAATGATTTTACCCATTGTAGCATACGGTACACCGGTTTTAAGAAAAGTCTGCAAAGACGTTTTTCCCAGTCATCATGGATTGGAAAAACTAATTGCGGATATGTGGGATACTATGTATTTCAGTAATGGTGTGGGCCTGGCTGCTCCGCAGGTAAATCGGGATATCCGTTTGTTTTTAGTGGACAGCACCCGCATTTTTGAAGGAATGGATGATAAAGAAAAAGCAGAATATCCCGATACGCCAGGATTTAAACAAGTATATATTAATGCACATATCGTAGAACTTACGGGCAATGAATGGAGCTACAATGAAGGTTGTTTGAGTATTCCAAAAATAAGAGAAGATGTGACCAGGCCTGATACGGTTACTCTTAAATTTTTAGACGAACAGTTTAACTCACATATTAAAACCTATACGGGCATAACTGCCCGGGTTATTTTACATGAGTACGATCATATTGAAGGCAAATTGTTTATTGATTATTTAACCCCGTTGAAAAGAAAACTGATGAAGGGGAAGCTCAATGATATTTCAAAAGGAAAGGTCACCGTTGATTATAAAATGACATTTCCTAAATAATGTCTTGTTATGAAATCGGAAAGGGTTTTAATAACTTTTATTATCCTCACAGGATTCACTCAATCGAATGCTCAGCAGGATTCATTAGACAATAAACGTCTTGCCAAAATGGTAATCCTCTCCGAAGTAACCGTGCGAACAGATATCAATGTAGCTAAATTTATTGAACGGGTAAAAAATGACACTTCTTTTTATAAAGCATTTCGCAGTTTGCACCTGGTTGGGTTTTCCTCTCTCAATAATATTTATATCCGCGACAAAAAAAAGAATGTTGTAGCATCGCTGCAAAGCAAAACAATTCAAACCAGGCAAAACAATTGCCGGACAATGGAAACTGTTTCAGAATCGGTGACTGGCGATTTTTACGACAATCATAAAAATTATAATTATTATACAGCCGAGTTATATGATGGATTGTTTTTTACAAAAAATAAAATCTGCGGTGAAACGAATATTGTAAAAGGAATTGAATTTAATCCCAAGACACAAAAGGGTTTAGAGAAACATAAACAGCAGTTGAAAATGTTATTTTTTAATCCGGGTAAAAAAATTACAGGAATACCCCTGATGGGAGATAAGATTGATATTTTTGATAAGGACCATGCCGTTCTTTATGATTTTTTAATAGACTATGGGGAATATGATGGACAGTCATGTTATATTTTTTCAATCAAATCAAAAAAAGATCTTCCGTCGGGGAAAAAAGATAAAATTGTTATTGATAGTATGACAACCTGGTTTCATAGCAAAACGATGGATGTACTGGCCCGGAATTATGATATGAGTTATGATGCAGGTGTATATGACTTTAATGTACATATGGAAGTGCAGATGACCCGGTTTAAAAATTATTTGTTGCCCAAAACAATCCGCTACGTTGGTAATTGGGATGTAGCGTTTAAAAAAAGAGAAAGGGGTTATTTTACAGCAACTCTTTTTGATTTTAAAGATTGATTTCAAATTGTTATTATCGGTTACCTGTTGTTTCCACATACTTTCTCCATTTCTGGATCAACTCACTCATATCATCTGGTATTTCACTTTCAAAAAAAAGTTCTTTCCCTGTTACTGGATGAATAAAGCCTAACGTCTTTGCATGGAGTGCATGGCGCGGACAGATTGCAAAACAATTTTCTACAAACTGCTTATACTTTGAATAAACCGTACCCTTTACAATTTTATCACCACCATAAAAATCATCATTGAATAAGGGATGTCCCAGGTATTTCATGTGTACACGTATCTGATGAGTACGTCCTGTTTCCAAAATGCAACTTACCAATGTGACGTAGCCAAACCGCTCCAGCACTTTATAATGGGTTATGGCATGCTTGCCATGATCACCTTCGGGATATGCTTCAAATAGTTTTCTGTAACGGAGATTGCGACCAACATGTGCAATGATAGTTCCTTCATCTTTCAGGATATCGCCCCAGGCCAAGGCAACATATTGCCGCTTTACCGTATGCTCAAAAAACTGTTTGGCAAGATGCCGCATTGCCGTATCGGTTTTTGCCAAAAGTAATAAGCCACTTGTATTTTTATCAATGCGATGCACCAGGCCAAATCTGTGTAAAGTAGTTTCATTTACATCCGGATTTTTTTGTTGCAGATACCATGCTACACCATTCAATAAAGTACCTGTATAATTTCCACTTCCGGGGTGCACCACCATACCCACTGGTTTATTTATTACCATCAAACTATCATCTTCATAAAAAATATTTAAGTCCATTTTTTCCGGAACCACATCCGTTTCATCCGGGTGCATATCACTATATACAATGATTTCATCGGCAGGGCGTATTTTATAATTTTGTTTTATCGCCTTGCCATTCACCAGCACCATCGAAGCATTAATTGCCTGTTGAATTTTATTTCTTGTGGCACCTTCAATCCGGTTCATCAGGTATTTGTCAATACGCAATGGCTCTTGTCCTTTATCGATAGTATAGGAAAATCGTTCATATAGCTCATCGCTTATGTCGTTTTCTTCTTTTATATTTTTATTTATCTCGTCGTTCATAATTTTTATTGAGTCAGCTTTTTTACTACTATCATCGTCCCTTCCGCCTTTGGCGGACTCTTGTACTGCAGAATTTTATTCGCCAATTTTCGAACAGCCCTATAGGATACTATTAGAGATTATACAGGACATTTTATTTTGAACCACAATAGGCACATAGAAACACAGGGTTTCACATAGTTTTAAAAAGAAACCTATGTGTGTATTTCTACCTGCCTGTCGGCATGCAGGTGTATTTATGAATCTATGTGGTTCAATATTCAATTTGCAATTTTAAATTTGAATTTTTTTAAAACCCCTGCAAATGTAATTGGAAACAAATGCAATGTACATTTGCTTTTTAGTATGCAAAAGCAAAAAATCATATTTCAGGATTTGGGGTTGATGGAATACCAGTCAGCATGGGATTACCAGGAAAAGCTGTTAAAAGAAAATGTGAAGATAAAATCAGCAGTTTTCCTTCAGCAATCGGCAGAAATTACAGAATCGACAACAGATTCTTACTTACGACTTACATCTGACAAATCACAGTCAACCACTCATTACTTACTCTTTGTTGAGCATCCACCTGTTTACACATTGGGAAAAAGCGGAAATGAAAATAATGTTTTAATAAACGAACTTGAACGTGAAGAAAAAGGGATTCAGTATTTCCGTACCAACCGCGGCGGCGATATTACTTTTCATGGTAAGGGGCAAATAGTTTGTTATCCGATAATCGATCTCGAAAAATTTTATACGGATATTGGAAAATATCTTCGAAGTATTGAAGAGGTAGTAATACTTACATTATCTGATTATGGAATAATTGCAGGAAGGTCCCCTGGGGAAACCGGCGTTTGGATCGATGCTGATAAAAAGGGTATGGAACGTAAAATTTGCGCCATTGGTGTACGAACCAGCCGCTGGATTACCATGCATGGGTTTGCGTTGAATGTAAATACTGATCTTTCTTATTTTAATAATATCATTCCATGTGGCATTCAGAATAAGCAGGTAACCTCTATCGAAAAAGAATTGAACAGGGAAATCGATTTTGAAGAAGTTAAGCGACGGGTGAAAGATAATTTCGCAAAAGTGTTCAACGTGGAAATTGTATAACTAATTTTCGATAAAGGGCATGAATCAATTTGAAATTTCAAATAATCGGAGACTTGTCATACAGGTATAGCAAGATTCCGACGAATTAATGATATATTAAAAAATTCAAACGGGGATAGTATTTAATATCCAAATTTCAAAATTCCTTCGGAATAAAAAATTTATGTTTCTCAAACAACTTACCATCTTCATATAATTCAAACTTAAACCACCCCGAACGATAGAAATTTGATTTATCAATTTTAAAATTTCGCAACTTTATTTCTTTTAGTTCAAAAACAATGTTGTCTGAATCATCAAAAAATTTAAGACTATATTTTTTCTTTGCCTTGCCTGATATTGGGTTTTCATCTTCCGGTAAATTTATTCGTACATATCCGTCCTGGTATGTGTAAACATATTTTGAGGCAATAAACGAATTTGTAATTATTTTTTCTTTTAGATTCAGCATTGGTTTATTCAATGAATCTATCTTGCCAAATTTATCCATATTTCCTTCAATAAGAATTTTGTTTTTCATCGCTACACTATCATAAAAGGGTTTCTTAACAGGACTAAAAAAATATACCCCTTTTTCCAGCATAATATAAAGCCGGTAAAAATTGTGATCGTTGCTGGCTTTTGTATCTACAAAACCATTTTCAGGAGTAGTGGGGTCGGGAACAGTAAGAATAGTTCGATAGCCTTTCAAACTATCTGGTGAACGCTGAATACTTATTTGTCTGATGTTTTTAAAATTATTAACCCAACTTATTACATATTTATTGCCACCAGTATTGCGTACAGAAAATTTTGGCAGGGTATCCAGGCTCAGGGCATGAATAATAGAACAAATAAAATGGATTATAAAAACTGGTACTATTTTTTTCATTTCTTAATTAACGAATTCAATATTGGATTTCTTTTCTTGCTGGCGTCAAAGATATGATTCCATTCACATCCTGTTTAAAATATTAACGTTCCTTTCTTAAGAGAATTGTTGCCTTGCAGGCCACCACTATGTATAGCCAGTATTTTACTTCCAAAGGGGAAATAATTTTTTATAAGTAATTCATTTAATGCGTAGAATAATTTACCTGTATAAACAAAATCCGATGCTACCAATGAATCCTTGTAAAACCAATTCATAAACCCTAATAGTTCATCAGTATATTTTGCATAGCCCCCAAAATGATATTCTTCAATCAGCTTGAATTGTTTCAACTCGTCTTCGGCATTCAGCAATTTACGGACAGAAGGAAATAAATCGTGATTGTTTTTTAAAACAGAAACTCCAATCACCTCTTGTTCATCAGTCACCGCTTGAATAATGCCCGCCATCATAGTTCCTGTACCTACTGGACAAATAAAATGAGTAAATTCTTTTTTTTTGCAAAAATCAAGTGCAGTTGAAAAACCGGCTGCACCCTTTTCGCCATAACCGCCCTCTGGAATTATAGAATCAGTGGCTTCATTTATGGAAAACGGGATAATTTTATTTTGATAATCCTTTCTAGATAAAAAAAATAATTCCATTCCATACCTCTTTGCAGCATTTAACGTGTCCGAATAGACTTCCGGTTCTTCGCCGCGAATAATTCCAACAGCCTTCAGTTTATTTATCGAACAGGCACAAGCCAAGGCTGCAATATGATTTGACCACGCACCACCAAAAGATATAATTCTTTCTTTATTGAAGTATTGAGCCTCTTCAATATAGTATTTCAGTTTAAACCATTTATTTCCGGAAACTATTGGATGCATCCGATCTAATCTCAAAACAGATACCGAAACCTTTTTTTCATCACTCAAAGATTTAAGAATGAGTTGTACAATTATATTTTCAAATTTTATTTCCTGCATCGGTAGGCGAATTTATTTATTTTTGCGGCTATTAAATTATCTACATGCAAACAACATTGGTTATTCTGGCAGCAGGTATGGCTTCTCGATATGGTAGTATGAAACAAGTACAGGGTTTTGGTCCGGGGGGTGAAACGATAATGGACTATTCCATTTACGATGCGATCCGGGCCGGGTTTACAAAAGTGGTGTTTATTATCCGACGTGAGTTTGCCGATGATTTCAAAGCAATATTTGAACCCAAACTGAAGGGTAGAATCGAAACGGCTTACGTATATCAGGATATACATTCATTCACTGATGATTTTTCATTTCCCGCAGAAAGAACAAAACCCTGGGGTACAGCTCATGCAGTTCTTTGTGCAAAAGCTGCTGTTTCCGGTTCATTTGCGGTGATTAACGCTGACGATTTTTATGGTAGCGATTCTTTTCAAAAGGCCTGTAATTTTTTAAAAAATGAATGCAGCGATAAACTCTATTCAATCATCGGGTATGAATTGCCAAAGACTTTATCGGATCATGGCCCCGTAAGCCGTGGAGTTTGCAGCATAGATGAAAATAATTTTTTAGTTGCGATAAATGAGCGAACAAAAATTTATCCCGAAGCCGGTAAAATATTTTATGAAGAGAATGACAAAAAAACAGAAGTATCGGTTCATACAAAAGTGTCTATGAATTTCTGGTGTTTTTCACATTCTTATTTTTCATTGGCGCAAAATCTTTTCTCTGACTTTTTACAAACTCAGGGAGGAAATCTTAAATCAGAATTTTTTATTCCAATTGTTGGCGATTATTTTATTCAGCATGGGTTGGGTAAAATAAAATTAATCCCCACAGCATCACAATGGTTTGGTGTAACCTACAAAGAAGATGCACCCGGCGTGGAAAAAAGTTTGCATAAACTGATTGCAGACGGAGAATATCCTGAAAGGCTTTGGGTATAAAAAAATCCCGCATATAAATACGAGACTTTTTTTTTGCTGATAGATGGGAGTTGTTAATTCACTTTCACCATAAAAATAAAATCTTCAATCTTTTTAAACTGTTGTTGTTTATTCAATCCAGCTACGGAAGATTTTGTCGGGAGTTTTATTTTCTGGTTAGCGGTATCTTTTTTCAATTCTTCCACCACATTATAAATATATTTTGATTGAATGGCAAACGCCACACCTTCTGCTTCCGTTTCTTTGGTGCTTAAGATTCCTATCACTTCACCATTATGATTAAAAACGGGGCCACCACTGTTTCCGGGATTGGCTGCAATACCCAACTGGCAGCTGAGTGTATCGCCATTGAAACCTGTTTTAGCACTCAGGTACCCTTCACTGTATACAATTTCATTGCGGGGAAATCCCATTGTGTAAATCGGTTCTGCAACATCAGTTGAAGATTTTCGAATGCCATACGGCAATGAAGTCATAGGTTTGAAATCTTCATCTGTTATTTTAAGTACCGCAATATCTTTATTCAAATCTGTATATACAAGTGTTGCTCTGAATTGTTCATTCATACTATTAATAACAAAAATATTTCTTGCATTGCGAACGATATGTGCATTGGTTACCAAATACCCTTTGCCATCAATTATAAAACCTGTACCTGCTGTTCTGAAAGGAATTTTTGTATTGTCATCAATTTTATTCTTGATGTTGTTTACTTCTTTTTTTTGTTCTATCTGGTCTGTTTTTACTCTATTAATTTCACGGCCCAACTCCTGTAGTTTATCAGTAGCGGTATTTGGTATCAGTGTGTTTACCAGTAATGAAACTCCCAGCGTGGTAACACCCGCTATTGAAGCGGCAATAGCCGCCACTCTTTTATAGCGGTTCCATAAATAAATAACCTTCGCTTTTCCTTTTGGTAAATCAGTATTGATTTCTCCTTTGCCTGTTAAGTCAGAATGTACCTGGTGAAGGGTTGTGTTAAAATTTCTGCGTTCTCCATAATTATTAATCTGCTGAAGAAACAAGGTATGTTCAACAACTAACTGGTCTACTTCAGGATTCGATTTGCGCAAGTTTTCAAAAAGCAATTGCTCTTCGGCGTTCATTTCACCCCGAATGTAATTTTCAACGGTTTCTATTACTATTTGATCATCCATCACGGTTACTGTTTTTTATATTGACTAAAAAATATTTTCTTAAGCCTCATCAGGCATTTATATTTCTGCGTTTTTGCATTGGCTGCATTGGTATATCCAAACGTATCAGCTATTTCCTGCATATTCTTCCTTTGAAGATAATAGGCATCCAATAATCCTTTGCAGGGCTCACCAATCATTCCAAACGATTTTTCCATCATTTCAAAATCAGCATCTTTCTGTCCGTGTTCTTCCAGATCATCATCAACAGAAACTGTTTCTGAAAGATTGTCCCCATTATTGATAAACCGATTCATCTGTTGAAGCCGTTTTAGCCAAAGCCTGCGGCAAACAGAATAGAGATAGGTTTTCAATTGACAATTGAGTTCAAATGAACCTGATTTTGCCTTTTCATAAAGAACTATCATAGCTTCCTGAAAAATATCACGGGCATCATCCGTACTACCATTATTATTGATAACCAACGACTGAACCATATTGTAGTTGTCGCGGTAAATGGTTTCTGCAGCCATCCGATCGTTCCGGGCTAAACCTTCCAAAAGCGTCTTTTCGTTAGTCTCTTGTTTCACAAGTCCTTTATTTAATACTTTTTTCTAAAAATAGTAACCCGCAGCCATCTTAAAAAAACTTTTTAATGTCGGGTTACCTTTAATCGGACCGGGTATTAACTACAAATCGATTTTAAACTCAAAAAAACAAACAAAAATGAAAAAATTATTCATCGTTTTGGCAGTAGCTGCCCTTGCATCTTGCAACAGTGGTACAGAAACAACAACTTCAACAACATCTGATACAACGGTTAGTGTTGTTCCTACAACTGATACTGTAACAAAAGTTATTGATACTACGATCAAAACTACTACTACAACTACACCTGCTGCTGATACAACTAAAAAGTAATTAGCATTATA
>JANLSA010000086.1:0-4909 GCA_031362085.1 Bacteroidota bacterium
ACTGGACCGGATTTATCTTACCCGTGAAGCAAAGGGAATGGTGATTGAAGAAATAAATTCTTTGGCGATTAAAAATGCAATACCAATCAATTATGTTCCCATTGCAAAGCTCAATGGATTTAATGTAAGCAATCATGATGGTTGTATAGCCATGATTGCAAAAGTGCAATACCAGGATTTGCAGGATGTAATTTCTTTTGTTGTAGAGGAAGGACGAACACCCTTGTTTTTAATTTTAGATGGAATAACAGATATAAGAAATATAGGTGGCATTGCCCGTACTGCTTATTGCTGTGGTGTGGATGCAATTATTATTCCTGATAAAGGGGTGGGGGCATTGAATGAAGATGCAATAGTTACTTCAGCAGGTGCATTAGAAAAAATTGCAATATGCCGTGTAAGCAGTTTAATGAAAACAGTAGATGACTTGCATAGTAACGGAATAAAAGTATTTGCCAGTGAAATGACTGCTGATAAAACAATCAGCGAAGCCGTATTGAATGAACCTTGTGCAATTGTTATGGGTAGTGAAGACAATGGGATATTTCCAGCGTTGATGAAAATATGCGATGAGAAAATAAAAATTCCCATGAATGGGGATTTTGAAAGTTTGAATGTATCTGTGGCTACCGGGATTATATTGTACGAGGTGATGAGGCAAAGGGGGTAATAAATCTATTTCATTCGAAGGGATAAAAAAATAGCTAATAGATTATTAATAAAAGCTGAATGCTATCTTTATACCCGAATGAAAATTTTTCCAATCAAACTTATCGAATGCCCCCGCGATGCCATGCAGGGTTGGAAGCATTTTATTCCTACTGAAAAAAAAATACAATACATTAATTCATTATTGAAAGTTGGTTTTGATACAATTGATTTCGGGAGTTTTGTTTCTCCTAAAGCAATTCCTCAAATGGCGGATACGGGTCAGGTAATTGGTAATTTGGAATTAGGTGTTGGGAATACAAAGCTTTTGGCGATTGTTGCTAATATGCGTGGAGCAGAAGCAGCAAGTATGTTTGATCAAATTTTTTATCTCGGGTTCCCATTTTCGGTTTCAGAAACATTTCAACAACGGAATACCAATTCATCTATTCAGGAATCATTGAAAAGGGTAGAGGATATTCAAAACCTTTGTATCAGAACTGATAAAAAATTAGTTGTTTATATTTCAATGGGCTTTGGAAATCCGTATGGCGATTTATATGATGAAGAAATTGTATTTAATTGGGTAGAGCGGTTAGTGGCTATGGATATTGAAATTATTTCACTGGCAGATACGGTAGGCCTTGCTACTCCTGAGCAGGTTTATGATATGACTTCTTATTTAATTGAATCGTTGCCAGGAACAGAAATTGGAGTCCATCTTCATTCCACTCCGGCTAACTGGAAAGAAAAATTAAATGCAGCAGCAAAAGCAGGTTGCAAACGTTTTGATGGTGCATTGAAAGGGATTGGAGGCTGCCCGATGGCAAATGATGAACTGGTTGGGAATATGAACAGTGAATTAATGATTGATTTTTTTAAAGATAAAAAAATGATAAATGATCTGAATGAAGATACTTTGAAAGAAAGTCTGATAATAGCTGACCAAATTTTTGTGTAATGGAAATTATATTAACTAAAACCGGTAAAGGGCATACTCTATTTTCATGTAAAAGAACTGATGGCTCGATAACCTGGAAACAGATTAGCGATTTTTTTGTTTTGCATGATTTGGGACATTATGTTGTCGAATCGATTTTGCAATTAAAGAATGGCTTTTTCGGAATGGTAGCAAAAGGAACTGACATAACAGATTTTGATTTGCCAAAAGAAAAAAGAGTAGTTGAAATAACTCCGGAAGCAATTTTTTCGGAACATCTTGTGAACTACATAGTGATTGATTTTACCCAGGGAAGAATGGATAATTTTATTGAAACCTTCGGGGCTATAAATGATAGAAATATTGAACCAGACTTATTGAAACAACTTAAAGAATGCAAATTAGAGCAAATAAGAATAAAATACAATGAATTAACGGTGCAATGGAAATCAGTTTCTATTGCCGGATCAATGAATTTATTGTTTGAAGAATAAATATGCAATTTCAACTGCCAATAAATATAAAACCATTAGAAAGGAAAATCAGTTACAGGGATAAAATTCTTTTAACCGGTTCCTGCTTTACCGAACATATTGGCAATGCTTTGCAAGACCTGAAATTTTCCGTTTTGCAAAATCCCAATGGTATTTTATTTGACCCCTCCAGTGTTTGTAAAAGTCTTCAGTCTTATATCACGAATTATAAATACAAAGAAGAAGAATTATTTCTGTTAAATGAAGTTTGGAATAGTTGGAATCATCATTCACGTTTTTCTCATATAAATAAAGATGAATGTTTAAAAGGAATTAATGAGTCTCAAAAAAAGGCTCATGAGTTTTTGAAAGAAGTGGATTGGTTGATTATTACTTTGGGGTCATCTTTTTCTTATCGGCTAACAAGCCTCACCCCCAACACCTCTCCTGGCGGAGAGGACAGTGGAGTGGCTAATTGCCACCGTGCCCCTTCTCAATGGTTCAATAAATATTTACTCGAAATAACTGAAACAAAATTGCTGCTGGAAGAATTGTATCATCAATTGATAAAGTTCAATCCTAAATTAAAAATTATTTATACAATAAGCCCGGTTCGGCACATTCGTGATGGGGTAGTGGAGAATAATCGAAGCAAAGCAAGATTGATTGAAGCAGTACATCAAATGGTTAATAATTTTTCAAATCAATTTTATTTTCCAGCTTATGAATTAGTAATTGATGTGCTGCGTGATTACCGTTTTTATGATGTGGATATGGTACATCCAAATTACCCGGCTACGGAATTTGTAATGGAAAAGTTTAAAGAAAATTTTATTGATTCAGCTTCTCAATCGTTTATGGAAGAAATAAAAAATATCGTAATTGCAAGAAAGCATAAAGCATTTCAACCGGAGACAAATGCACATCGTGCATTTTTAAAAGCATATTTTGAAAAAGTAAATGATTTGCAGGTAATACTTCCTTACCTGGATTTTTCGGAAGAAATAAACTATTTCAAACCGGTTTGATTATTCTTGAGAAGAACTAATTTTTTATAATGGATAAGAGTGAATTGATACAGGTTTTTTCGGCGAGATATGGCAAAAAGCCTCAGCATATTTTCTTTTGCCCCGGCCGTGTAAATCTGATAGGTGAGCATATTGATTACAATGGTGGGATTGTAATGCCCTGCGCAATTTCCATGGGTACTTATTTAGCTGTATCCAAAAATATCGATAAGCTATTACGTTTTCAATGTCTCAATTTTCCAGAAACAGCCGAACTGCATTTGCAGGAATCTTATACAAAGACTGGTAAAGAATGGTTCAATTATCCTTTAGGTATTTTTAATGAATTTTTAAATAAGGATATTGCTTTATCCGGGTTAGATCTATTGTTCTATGGCAATCTTCCTATTGGAGCTGGCTTATCATCATCAGCTTCCATTGAAGTGTTAACCGCTTTTGCCTTTTGTAAATTGTTTAGTGTTGGAATTTCTAATAAAGACATTGCCTTAATTGGTCAGAAAGTAGAGAATGAATTTATAGGAGTTAATTGCGGCATCATGGATCAGTTTGCTGTGGCAATGGGAAAAAAAGAAAAAGCAATTTTACTCAACTGCGATACATTGGAGTATGAATACCTGCCTTTTGAAATTGGAAATTATGTTTTGGCTATCATCAACAGTAATAATCATAGAAAATTAGCTGATTCAAAATACAACGAACGTTTTGCAGAATGCAGAGAAGCATTACGCCTTCTGGAAAAAGAGCTTTCAGTAAATCATTTATGCGAAATTGACTTTCATACATTTCAGGCTCATCGTCATTTAATAAATGATGATGTATTGGAAAAAAGAGTTCTGCATGTTATCAGTGAAAATTTCAGAGTAGGTGAAGCAAAGGATGCTTTGAGGGCAGGTGAACTTTTTACTATTGGCAAATTGATGTATGCTTCGCATAAATCATTAAAAGAATGGTATGAGGTAAGCGGAAAGGAATTAGATACCATTGTTGAGTTTTGTAAAACTTATGCTGATTGTATTGGGGCAAGAATGACTGGAGCTGGTTTTGGGGGATGTGCTATTGCCCTGGTTAAAAAAGATAGCTTTGTTGATTTTGCTGAGAAATTGAAAGTTTATTATAAAGGCATTATTGGGTATGAACCGGAAGTATTTGCAAGCGACATAGGAGAAGGGGTAAGAGAATTGGTTTAAATAATAAAACGATATTCTTTTTTCAAAAACTCCTCAAGCTCTTTTAATAAAGTCAACTGATTTTTTGTTCTGTCAAAATTTTGCTCAGCATAATTTGTTTTGTAGTAAAAATCTCCATTCAGATAATCAGTCATAAACCGCAATGACTGCATATAAATAATAAGGATGCCGGCATAATGAATATATTTTTTTTCTGAAGCTGTCAATTGTTTTTCCATTACCGATGAATAGCTTTCAACAATTGCAGTATAAAAATCTTTACGAATATTAATTTTATCAAAGTCGGTACTCATTTCATCCAATGAGCAGGCCATGCTGCGAATCATATCTCCCAAATCAGAAAAGAAATAACCAGGCATGGTAGTGTCAAAGTCCACCGGACATATAACTTTGCCGGTTGTTTTGCTAAAAAGAATATTGGCAATCTTTGCGTCATGATGCATTACCCGTTTTGGAAATTCGACAGACTCAGTTATTATTTCATAAAAATTTACATAACGAAATCTTTGTTTTAGCTCATCAATCAGTGGAGTAGTTTTTTGTGTCCGTTCTTTTTGCTTACTTTTTAATGCATCTTCAAATTGTTTATAACGCAAACTGAGATTATGAAAATCGGGAATTGTTTCTTTCAAT
>JANLSA010000089.1:0-1835 GCA_031362085.1 Bacteroidota bacterium
AATAATGAAGTAAGTGTTTACCCCAACCCTACAACAGGTTTGCTGTTTCTGTCAAACAATGCTAATGCCACTCTAACGGACCTGACAGGAAAAATAATCATACAAGAACAGAATACCAACGCTATCGACATTTCAAATCAACCGGCAGGTATGTATTTCCTTTTACTAACCGACAACAAAGGACGAATAGTTCAACGAAGTAAAGTAACCAAAGAATAACGGGCTAAGAACATAACAAAGTAATATCATTCATTTAACAAAAATAAATTCAAACTTTAAAAAATTAACAAAATGAAAAAAAATTTACAAAAAATATTTTACGCTTGCCTGCCGGCCTTGCTCCGCAGAAGCTTCAGCGAAGGCGCAGTAGGCATGGCTTTCATCGTCCCGATTGTTATCGGGATGATGTTTTCTGCAAGTGCAAATGCACAAATTGTTTATACCGATATCGTACCTGATTCAATCTTCACCATTACAAGTTTGGCAACACAAACCTACAACCTTGACATTAATGGAGATGGCACAACCGACTTTTTGATTAAGGCAGCTCGGTATAGTATTCTGGGTGTCTTAGGCAGCAACGTAGGTATAACTCCGCAGGGAAGCAATGCCTGTATTACCACAACTTTCAATCAAGTTAAAAAACTTGTAATTGGCGATACAATAAGCTCAAGCCAGGCTTGGCAAGATACCACAGGGCAAGTCTTAAAAAGTTATTCACAATATGGTTTTGACCCTCCTACAGTCAGGGGGGAGTGGAATACTGTAGTAGATGGCTATGTTGGTTTACAATTGATAAACGCTGGTCAAACTTATTATGGCTGGGTGAGAGTGGATGTAAGCGTAAGTGATTCATCTGCATCAATGACTATAAAGGATTACGCATACAACACTATTCCAGACCAACCCATCCTTGCCGGACAAACAACTGTCACAGGAGTAATTGAAAATTCTTTTGCTTAATCAATAAATCTTTTTCCCAATCCTGCCGACAACTATCTAACCATCTCTTTAGGTAGCAACAACAAAAAAGTTGTCCGTAAGGACTCCTATGGAGAAGTTACCATCACCGACATTACCGGAAAAATAATTTACTCAACAACTGCCATTGATACGCAAAACATAGAAGTAAACACAAAAAATTTTGAAGCCGGAATTTATGTTGTACAAATTCAAACGGCAGATTTTATTGGAACGAAAAAACTTGTAGTTGATAAATAAATTCAAATCATCCCGATAGCTATCGGGATTAAAATATTAATAAAATGAAAAAACTACTACAAAAAAGGTTTTATGCCTGCCTGCCGTCCTTGCTCTGCAGAAGCTTCAGCGAAGGCGCAGTAGGCACGGCTTTCATCTTTACAGCAGTTATGTTTTCTGCAAGTGCAATTGCACAAAATGTAAACATTCCTGATGCTTTATTTAAAGCAAAACTTGTAAACAATCCTGCAATAAACACCAATGGAGATGGAGAAATACAAGTTAGTGAAGCAACTGCTTTCAGTGGATTAATAAATGTTTCAACTACATGGCCTGGTCCTTATATAAGTGATTTAACCGGCATTGAGGCGTTTACAGCACTTACTGGTTTAGATTGTTCCGGAAATGTTTTATCGAGCCTGGATGTTTCCTCCAATACGGCTCTTACTTCTTTGAACTGTCGCATAAATCAATTAACGAGTTTAGATGTATCAGCAAATACAGCAATTACTTCTTTAGTTTCAAGCGATTGTGCAGTTTCATGATTTAACGCGCTACGAAGTCTCTTTGGTAGAAAATAGGCTGTTTTTGCCATGGCGAACGCCTTTCTTTGTTGTAAATGAACCTAAGCCTTG
>JANLSA010000090.1:0-1709 GCA_031362085.1 Bacteroidota bacterium
GGTCTTCATTTTGAAAACCAAATGGCGTCAAGGATCTGTTATAGGCCCCGCTTCGTGCAATTCCGGCTTTAAATAAATTGGTATGCGCAAGAAGATTCGCAGTCATAAACGCACCATAACTATGTCCTCCAACTGCCACCCGATTTCTATCACCCACCCCCATTTCAGAAAGTTTATTAATAGCTGCTTCAGCATTCATAGTGAGTTGCTCAATAAAATCATCATTTGGTTTTTTGTCTTTGCTGGTGGCTACAATCGGCATCTCCGCATTATTAAATACGGCATACCCTTGCGTAACGTAAAAAACCGGAGACCCGCCGCCAACTAATGTAAAGCGATGTTCGCTACCCCGTATCTGAGCTGCATCAGCAGCAGAATTATATTCAGCAGGGTATGCCCAGATAAATACAGGTAGCATCCCATCTTTTTCTTTATTATATCCTTTCGGTAAATATAAATCGCCAGTCAGATCAACACCATCTGCTCTTTTATATTTAATTTTTTCTTTTGTTACTCCATCCATCTGCGGGTATGGATTGATGAATGTGGTAAGTTGCTTATCAGCAATTTTTAATTTTAAATTTTTTATCCAGTAATTCGGCATTTCAGTTTCACTTTCTTTCCGGGTAAGCAGTTGCAGTTTATCTGCATCCAATACACGGATTACATTTTCAAAATATCCTTCAGCACATCTCCAGATTATATCCAGCTTCTTTGTGTTTAGATCAAAAGTTGCAAGAAAAGGAAGATCTCCTTTGGGTGAAGCACCTGTTCCATTATTCATTAAAAGTTTTGTTCCGTTATCAATAAGTTTTATTACCTCTGCTCCATATTGATTTTTTTCAGTAACCGGAAAACCCGGATTTGAATATGCATCAGTTGTATTTCTTTCTGAAAGTTTTTCCATTGCACCGGTGGCTGGATTTAAACGGTTGCTTTGAGTAGTTTGCTTGCCAGTCAAACCTTCTGTAACTAATGCGAAATTTGCATTACCCCATGATGTACTGCGATAACGCATTTTTGTTTTAAATAACAAAGTGGCTGTTCCAGTAAAGGGTGAAGCCAATGTATATACAGCATCATGATACTCTACATCTTTTTTTATTAATCCACTGTCAAGGGGCATACACCAAATAACAGTAGCTGCTTCATCGTCACGCCATTCAAATCCACGGGCTACTAACTGTACATTATCATTTCCACCCGGAGCCGTTTCTGCAGAGGGAAGTTCAGCAAGTTGTTTTACAAGTTTGCCATGTAGATCAGTAATGGAAACCGTAGAAGGAAAACCGCCTGCAGGTACTGTATATGAAAATGGTTTTTTAATTGTACGGATAAGCAAATACTTTTTATCGGGAGAAATATTGATGGATAAATAAATTGCAGGCTGCCCGATTTTTGTTTCTGCACCATTTATATTTTTTACCAATTGTGTTGTGGAATAAAATTCATAGAGTTCTTCATCATATGGTGTTTTTATTAAATCCTGGAAAGTAGGGCGGGGAGAAGCTTTGCCATAATTCTCTTGAACAGTTGGTCCTTTGGGAGTAGCCGGTTTTTCAGGTGCTGCACCAGCTGGTTTAATAGTTGCACGATAAAATATTGTGTTGTCGTCATACCATTGATAACTTCCACCCGTTGTGTTCAAAGCCGATTTGTTTATTTTAATTGCTTTCTTCGTTGCCAGGTCTATTACATATAAATCAACG
>JANLSA010000106.1:0-10295 GCA_031362085.1 Bacteroidota bacterium
AAAAATTGAGTTTGCCGATTTAATGGGAAGTATGATGAATCTGGGTACAGTAAAAAATTATGATGATGAAATGGATGGAGAAGATTTGAATTAAGTAAAAAGCCCTTCTTTGCAAAAAGGGCTTTTTCGTATAATTGAAAATTAATTTTATAAAGTATAGCCTACTGATAATCCTCCAAAAGGAAAAAACGTAAACCCATCTGCAATTAATGGTCCTACATATATTCTTCCATTAAAGCTTTTGCTTGGCTTGGTAAACCGATACCCAAAATGTGGCATAAAAAACCAGCTTGTAGTTCCTTCATCAAAACCTGAAAACCCAGCACTTAAAAAAGTAGCTGATGCGCCAACTTCAAAATAATGAGGGCCATTTCCAATAAGTGCATTTAACCCCAAAGGAAATGTAACAAGCGATGCTCCTGAACTAGCAGCATACCCAACGCCAACACGAAAACCAAGACCTTTGTGACCTTTGAACCGCATATCAAAGTTTCCTGAAAAAATCAATCCACTTCCTCCAAATTCACCATAAACTGCCATTGATGGTTTTCCGGTATTTTCTGATGCTTCTTTTTCCTTTTGAGCTAATGCTGAGCCTGTAATTAATACAATACCCAGCATGAGTAAAATGATTTTTTTCATACAGTTTGTTTTTGGTTTAAATAACAAGGTATTAAAATTTATTGTTGCTTCCTAATCGTTAAAAAATATTAACCTCTCTTTCCAATGCTACTCCAAACTTTGCTAGTACACTTAAAACGATTTCTTCACTCAAATCATAAATCTGTTTACCCGTAGCATTTCCATAATTTACTAAAACTAAGGCCTGCCTGTCATGGCAACCTGCATCTCCCCTTCTTAACCCTTTCCAACCACTTTGTTCAATCATCCAACCGGCAGCAAGTTTTACATTCCCGTTTGTCAAAGGATAAGCAATAATAGCAGGAAAAGCTGATTTTAATTCTTCGTATTTGATTGTTGACACTTCCGGGTTTTTAAAAAAGCTTCCTGCATTGGCAATTAATTTTGGGTCGGGTAATTTTGAAGAACGAATATTAATAACAGCCTGCGAAATGCTTTTTATACTTAACTCCTGTATTCCCATTTTATCCAGTTCTTGCTGTATAGCACCATAACTTATGTGAAAGATAGGATGTTTGTATAATTTGAATGTAACCGATAGAATCGCAAACTGATTTTTATATTTTTTCTTAAAAGAACTTTCTCTGTAACCAAATTCACAATCTGACTTTGTAAACGTGTGAACTTTTTTTTCGGTTAAATGAAATGCTTCAAGCGAATGAAAAATATTCTCTAATTCTACTCCATATGCCCCGATATTTTGCATTGGTGATGCCCCAATATTCCCCGGTATCAGTGAAAGATTTTCAACACCTGCCCAGTTGCGTTCAATACAATATAAAACAAACCGGTGCCAGTTTTCCCCGGCTCCTGCTTTTACATAAAGATATTCCCCATCTTCATGCAGCAGATCAATTCCCGTAATTTCATTTTTTAAAACAAGCCCATCAAAATCTTTTGTAAAAAGAATATTGCTGCCTCCGCCGAGAAGTAACGTATTGCGTTCTGAGTTATTGGATATTAGCTCTTCAAGTTCATCAACAGTTTTAAAATCAGCAAAAAGCTTTGCCCTAATATCAATACCAAAAGTATTAAACGCTTTGAGAGAACTGTTTTTCTGAATTTGCATATTTTTTTTTTATCCGAAATAACTTGTTGAAATTATTTTAATCTTCACCAGAAGAATCTGATTAAGATCAGGATATTTTCTAATTATTCTCAGCACTCCGGTAAACTAATCGGCACATTTATAGCTAATCCGCCGTCTGCTGTTTCCTTGTATTTATAATTCATATCTTTTGCAGTATCCCACATTGTTTTTACGACTGCATCCAACGAAACTTTTGCAAAGTCAGGAGAACTTTGCAATGCCAATTGAGATGCCGTGATTGCTTTTATTGCTCCCATTGTATTCCGTTCTATACAGGGTACCTGCACTAATCCTCCAATCGGATCGCAGGTAAGACCCAAATGATGCTCCATTGCAATTTCAGCAGCCATCAATGCCTGCTTTTGTGTTCCCCCCATACTTTCTGTAAGTGCCGCAGCAGCCATTGCGCTCGATACACCAATCTCTGCCTGGCAACCACCCATTGCAGCAGATAGTGTTGCGCCTTTTTTAAAAATACTTCCAATCTCAGATGCTGTTAAAAGAAAACGGATTATTTTATCATCTGTATTTCCATCGCCAAATACAATATAATATTGAAGTACTGCAGGTATCACACCTGCTGCTCCATTTGTTGGTGCGGTTACCACTCTGCCAAACGAGGCATTCTCTTCATTTACCGCAAGTGCAAAACAACTTACCCAGTCCAAAATATAATTAAATGAATTTCCCCCGGCCCGAATGGTTGCAACCCAATTTTGATAGTCATTATACTTTTTCCCTTTCAATAATTTTTTATTTAACTCAGCTGCACGGCGTTTTACATTCAAGCCACCTGGCAGCATGCCTTCCGTATGACATCCACGGTAAATACATTCACTCATTACTTTCCAGATTTTAAGAACCCCATCACGGGTTTCTTTTTCGGGTCGCCATGCATTTTCATTTTCCATCACTACTTCGTTCAAAGCCATTCCTGTTTTCATACACCAATGCAATAAATCGTTGGCAGTATTTATTGGAAAGGGCAACTGAATATTTTTTGCAGTTGATTTTTCTTCATTTTCTTTTACAACAAACCCGCCACCAACACTATAATATGTTTCTGAAATATTTTCACCGTTGGCACAATTGGCAAGAAAGGATAATGCATTTGGATGAAATGGTAAAGATTCACTTAAGAAAAATTCAATATCCTCATGCGGGTCAAACTGAACTTCATGTAATCCGCCCAGAATTATTTTTTTCATCACTGCTATATCTGCTATGCGACTGCTGATTGCATTTATGGCAATGGTAACCGGGTCTTCGCCACATAAGCCTAATTGCACTGCTACATCGGTTCCATGCCCCTTCCCGGTTTTTGCCAAAGAACCATAAAGTAAAACCCGAATAGCTGTTACCTGTTGTAATAAATTTTTATCGACCAATGTTTTTAAAAAATTTTGCGCAGCACGCCAGGGCCCCAGTGTATGGGAACTGGATGGCCCCACACCAATTTTCAACATATCAAAAACAGAAATAGACTCCTGCATTTTTAAAAATGATTTATACAAATATAATTAAAGAAGCCGCCACTTCGCAGTGCACGGCTTCATTTCGCAGTTAGTACTGATTTGTACTTATAAAACAGAAACGAGTTCGATTGTAAAAATTAAAATTGAGTTGCCCGGTATTACTACATTTCCGTTAGCATCTTTTCTATCTTGTGCACCATAACCCAAATACGGTGGTATATATAAAGTCATTCTACCTCCTTCTTTAATTAACGGAATTGCAGATCGCCATCCAGTAATAACTGAACTCAGATCTAATCCTAAAGGCGTAACTATTCTCTCGTCAAAAATATTCCCGTTTGTAAGCCTGCCGGTGTATTTTACACTAACTCCGCTACATGCATCTGGCTGCTTGCCAGTACCCACATCCGTAATTGAATAAGATAATCCGCTACAATGTTTTGTAGCTGTTATATTGTTAGTTGTAAGGTAGATTGTTAAATCGGCAATTTCAGATGCTGGTGCTACATATCTGCAAGGAGAATAATCACATGAAACTTCCTTATTTTTTAAACAGGATAGCTGGAAAAAAGTTAACGATAAAATTGAAACAAATAAATATTTCCGGTTCATGAATAAAAATTTTGCGCAAATATAGGAGGTTCAGGGTTAATGACAACTTACTGGAACTATTCGCTGCCTGCGGTAAAAATCAATTCTAAGATTGTTTATCCCGGCTTTTTAATTCCTGGTAACGTTGCTCATCCATATCCCAGCGGTGATGAGCAGAAAATATTATTATAAATGCAACTATAAGCAATGAAGCAATAATGAGAACCAGCACCAGTGAAGCATTTACATTTAGCACCATTTCTGCACGTTTATACCAGCCGGATAAAGAACTTGCCAATATTAATGATACGAGCAAAACACCAAATGGTAATCCGATAAAAAGCTGTTTTCGTATCTTTTTTCGTTGTTCCCGGTTCTTTTCCCAGAATTCGACAAAGTCTTTTTCGTTTTGAGTAAGCATAATCCCGGCAAATTTAATTAATCGATGCGCCATAAATTGATTTCACTATAAAATTTCTATCTTGTGAGCCATTAAATCCAACACTTTGAAATTATCTCAATTGTTAGCACAGTTTCTTTACACCAACAAAAAATTGGATCTGCAAGGCATCGGTACTTTTACGCTTAGCAATACCGAAATTCCTGAATCAGAATCAGGTCGTACGACCAAATCAGAAATACACGGCATTATTACATTTGAAAATAATATAGCTACTAAAACGGACAGCGATCTGGTAAGTTTTATTTCGATACATACCGGTAAAATGAAAGCTCTCGCTACATCAGACCTTGAAAGTTTTTTGGAGCTGGCTCAGCAATTTATGAATATCGGTAAACCCTTTGTTCTGGAAGGGGTTGGAATTATTACAAAAACAAGAGATGCGCAATATGAATTTATTGCTGGCAATTTTTTTGCAGAAAAAATAAAAGACAAAGCAATAAAAGAACATACCGAGGAAGTAGAAGAAGTGTTGGATTTTAAATCGGTATTTTTAAAAGAACCACAAAAAATAAACTGGCGTAAACCTGCAATCGCATTATTTATTTTAATAGGGTTAGGTATTGTGGTTTTAGGTGGTTATCTATTGTATAAAAAAACAAATAGTACAAAGACCGAAAAAACCGAAAGTATAACAGACCCAAACGAAACAAATTTTGTCCCGGATTCAACTTTGACAAAACAAGATACTTCCACTGTAATTATTTCTCAAACACCGACAGCTGCCAATTATAAATTTGTATTTGATAACTTTAAAGCAGCCAGAGCTTTTGAAAGGTTTAAACAATTGAAAACATTTGGCTGGAATGTAGAAATGGTAACAAAAGACTCAGTTGATTATAAAATTATCATGTTACTTCCCGTTTCCACAACCGATACAACCCGGGCATTGGATTCACTCACCTTATTAAATGGCCGCCGGGTTTATATTGAAAATTGATTTAAATGAATCATCGCACTGCTAATGATTGGATCAATCGTCTTAAACTTGAAATACATCCTGAAGGTGGCGCCTATTCAAGAGTCTATACTTCACAATTTACTTTAGAGAAGACTTCACTTCCTGAAAATTTTCACGGAAGCAGATCAGCCTGCACACATATTTATTACCTGTTACAAAAAAATGAATTCTCCGCTTTTCATAAAATTCAATCGGATGAGTTATGGCATTTTTATGATGGTGACACGTTAGTTATATTTGAAATAAATAAAGATGGTTCACTTACAAAACATTTATTGGGTAAAAATATTGAAGTAGGCGAATTTCCTTTTTGTATAATAAAAGCAAGCAACTGGTTTGCATCCAAATTAAAAACAGGTGGAAGCTTTTCATTGGTTGGCTGTACTGTTTCACCCGGGTTTGATTTTGCAGAGTTTGAAATGGCAGAAAGAAGTGATTTGATTTCAAAATATCCGCAGCATAAAGAATTAATTTCGGGTTTAACGAAATAAAAAAAGTCACCAAATTTTTTATGATGACTTTCGAGGTTCCGATCCCACTTCTAGCGGGATGCAGCAGCTTTTGCAGAGTTGAGCTTATCCACCTATTAGGAACACTGAACAAATTATTTTTTAAAATAAAAAAAGTCACCAAAATTTTTTGATGACTTTCGAGGTTCCGAGCGGATTCGAACCGCTGTAGCAGCTTTTGCAGAGCTGAGCCTAGCCACTCGGCCACAGAACCTTATCTTTATTTCAAATTTAAGATTGCAAATTTCAAATTTTACATTTTAGATTTGTCCTAAGGACTCCTTTGGAGAATCCGAAACGGGAACAAATGTAAAACATTTCCTCCAAAACTTAAGCTATAAATCATGAGTATTAGTCGAATTGCCGAATCAGAATTAATCATCAATCCACGCGGCGCCGTGTATCATCTCGATCTTCGTCCCGATGAAATTGGCGAAACAGTTATCACCGTTGGCGATCCGGATCGGGTAAAAGAAGTAAGCAAGCATTTTGACAAAATTGAAATTAAAAGGCAACATCGCGAATTTATTTCGCATACGGGTTTTATAAATAATAAAAGACTTACCGTACTTTCATCTGGCATTGGTCCCGATAATATTGATATTGTAATGAACGAACTCGATGCCTTGGTCAATATTGATTTTCAAACACGATTAATTAAACCAAAACTTACGGCTCTCAATATAATCCGTATCGGCACTTCCGGTTCTTTGCAAGGCGATATCCCGGTTGATAGTTTTGTTGCTTCTACACATGGACTGGGTATCGACAATCTTTTAAATTTTTACCGGCATGAGCAAAATGATGAAGAAAAACACTTGCTTCAGTCTTTTATTACACATACACAAATGCAGGGGCAAATGAGCCATCCTTATATCAGTAGTGCTGCCGGTTCGTTACTTAAACATTTTGTAACAGGTTTTCATCGGGGCATTACGGTTACCTGCCCGGGTTTTTATGGTCCACAGGGCAGAGTATTAAGATTGGGATTAAAAAACCCTGAACTCGTAAACCGGTTGTCTGAATTCCGGTTTGGAAATTATCGCATCACTAATTTTGAAATGGAAACATCCGCAATTTATGGTTTGGGGAAATTGCTTGGACATAATTGCCTTGCCATTAATGCAATTGTTGCCAACCGGGTGAAAAAAGAATTTTCGAAAGATGGAAAAGCTACGGTTGAAAATTTAATATCTAAGTTTGTTGAAATATTTTCAGCTAATATTTAATCAATTCAGAACTTACAATGAAAATAGAGTTTTTCAAATACCAGGGTACCGGCAACGATTTTGTTATACTGGATAACCGGACTAATCTTTATAAAGACATTTCAAACGATCAGGTAAGAAGAATCTGCGACCGTCGTTTTGGTATCGGTGCAGACGGATTAATGCTATTGAATGAAAAAAGTAATTACGATTTTGAAATGAAATACTATAATGCCGATGGTAAAGAAGGCAGCTTGTGTGGCAATGGAGGAAGATGTATTGTAAAATTTGCTTATCATCTTGGCATTCATAAAGAAGTTTATAAATTTATTGCTTATGATGGTGAGCATGAAGCAGAGATTGATACAGACGGAATTGTTTCTTTAAAAATGAATGATGTAAATCATGTACAAAAATTTCATAGCGATTTTATTTTAGATACAGGTTCCCCGCATTATATAAAACTGGTTTCAGATGTTATGCAGGTAGATGTATATAAAAAAGGAAATGAAATAAGAAATAGTAAGGAGTTTGAAAAAGACGGAATCAATGTAAATTTTGTAGAACAGATGGAAGAACCGGATAAAATTTTTGTCCGTACGTATGAACGGGGTGTAGAAGATGAAACATTAAGTTGCGGAACCGGAGTTACTGCAGCAGCATTAGTTTGCTGGCACAATGAAAACGGATTTAATGAAGTAGAGGTAAAAACAACCGGCGGATCTTTAAGTGTGGAATTTGATAAAATAAATGATGAAGGGTTTGTCAATATCTGGCTTTGTGGTCCGGCAGAAAAAACATTTGAAGGCACCGTTGAAATATAACTTATGAATAAAGCAGAAATCATTGTAGCGTCTAATAAAATTTTTGGAGAATTTTCAGATTATTGTTTGAACGTTTCTGATGAGATTTTTTTTCACCAACCAAGAGATAAATGGTCTATTGCACAAAATGTTGATCATATAGTCATTTCTACAAAACAAACAAAACTTGCATACTCACTTCCAAAATTTATCATACGACTTTATACTGGCAAACCGAACCGACCATCCCGCAATTATGATGAGCTTGTTAAGAAATACCTTGCTAAATTAGAAGCTGGCGGAAAAGCATCTGGAATTTTTATTCCTAAATCAATTTCAGAAACATCAAAAGAAAATCTCATAAACAAATGGATGAAAATTTCGGCAACCTACCTGCAAATTTTAGAAAACAATTGGAAAGAAGATCAATTGGATAATTATTTAGCCCCTCACCCACTATTGGGAAAAATTACATTGCGTGAGCTTTGCTATTTTACAATTTATCATACCGAGCATCACCTGAATATTATTAAATTAAGAAATCAATGATTATCACCGTCAGGGTTTATGGCATACTTATCAATGAAAAAAAGCAGGTATTGGTTAGCGATGAATATATCCGGGGCGGCCTGTTTACCAAATTCCCAGGTGGCGGGCTCGAGTTTGGAGAAGGAACAAAGGATTGTTTGAAACGTGAATTCAAAGAAGAAATGAATCTTGAAGTAGAAATTGGTGACCACATTTATACAACTGACTATTTTCAACCCAGCGCATTCCGGGAAGGACAACAAATACTTTCCATTTATTATTCTGCAAAAGCATTGGAAGAAATTTCTGTACCCTTACGTAACAAGCCTTTTGATTTTGATGAAGCGCAATTAAAAATTTACGAAACCACAAAAGAAATTGAAACGTTCCGGTTTATAGACTGGGAAAAATTTAATGATGAAAGCGTAACGCTTCCGATTGATAAACTCGTTTCTAAGCTCCTGAAAGAAAAATTTTAAACCTTCTGCATTGCCGATGTTTTCATTGCAGCTGCTTTATCATGTCCCAGATATCTTTCAATCCAGTTATGTACAAGATATATTACAGGTGTCAATAAAATAGCAACTACAAATTTGTAAATATAATTTCCGGTACCGGTAACTAAAATTTGATGCAATGTCCATGGGTCTCCCTGATTTGATTGAATTCTTCTTCCAACATAAAATGCGATAAATAAAACGACAAAGCTGTCTATCAACTGAGATACCAATGTAGAACCAGTTGCTCTTAACCATATATTTTTTTCACCAGTCATATTTTTTATTTTGTGAAAAATATAAACATCCAAAACCTGACCAATGAGAAATGCCGATAAAGATCCAATAATAATCCACATGCCCTGACCTAATACGCCTTTGTATGCACTGTTTGCATCCGGTAAATTTTTACCCAATGTAAAATATTCTGAAGGCGAAAGATTAATTGCACCGGAAAACATTACAAATGCATAACTGATTAACCCCACGGCAAGAAGTGAAAGAAACCGAACTCCTTTTGGGCCATAATATTCATTTATTATATCGGTCATTACAAAAACGACAGGCCAAAGCAACACACCGGCTGTAAGATGAAAACTGAAATTACTTCCAAACAAATTAATGTTTGCCCGGGCTATGCCTGCTGTATCTTCTAATGAAAATATTTTTACGCCAATAACCTCAGCAATTAGTGCATTGGCTACAAAAAAACCAGCCAGCAAAATAAAAATCCTTGTTGGTTTATCCTTTATTATAGTATGGATCATTTAAAAAAAATATATAGGTGAGTAATACTATCAAAAATAAAATATTTACGATAACTAACCAATTGGGAACTATAAGACCCGGTTTTTTTCTTAATAACCATAAAACCAAATAGCCAATTAAACTTACGGGAAGAATAATGATACCAAGTACATAACCAATAATTATAAGTGTGCCTAGTAGCTCCTGATTTTCTATCCATTTAAAAAATAAACCCAGGAAACTGAGCAGAAAAGCAAAACCGCAGATAAAAGCCAGTCTTGACAAAAATAATAGCCAGCGCATAAACGAATTTCGTGTAAAATAGCATTATTTTGTCAGCCTTATAAATGGTTACTATGAATAAAGATTTGTTTAAGAAAATTTTACCTCACCTCATCGCTGTCCTCATTTTTTTAATGGTTGCTGTTATCTATTGCAGCCCTGCTTTGCAAGGCAAAGTAGTTTCGCAGCATGATATAACGAGCTGGAAAGGTGCGGTGCAAAGTAGTATAGAGTATAAAAATATACATGGTCAGTACCCACTCTGGATTAATAGTGTGTTTAGTGGTATGCCGGGTTTTCAAATTGGCGCACCTGGCAACAGTTTTATTCCATCAATCGTTCATAAGGTGCTAACATTGGGTTTGCCCGAACCTATACAATTTTTCTTTCTTGCCAGTCTATGCTTTTATTTTTTATGTATTGTCTTGGGATTGCGTTCTGTTGTTGGAATTTTGGGTGCATTGGCTTTTGCTTATGCTACCTATAATCCTGTTATCATTAC
>JANLSA010000114.1:0-17210 GCA_031362085.1 Bacteroidota bacterium
GATGTAATGACAACACCCGGCTCCAACTCAGGTATTTATTTTCATACAGAGTACCAGGAAAGCGGTTGGCCAAAAAAGGGTTATGAAGCACAGGTAAATAATTCACAATCCGACTGGCGCAGAACGGGCAGCCTCTATGGCATACAGGATGTAAAAGAAGTTTTTGTAAAAGACAATGAATGGTTTACTGAATACATTAAAGTGGTTGGCAAACATGTAATAATAAAACTGAATGATAAAACAGTAGTGGATTATACAGAGCCAGATAATGTGCAGCGGGAAAAAGGGAATGAAGGCCGTGTAATAAACAGCGGCACTTTTGCTTTGCAGGGTCATGACCCTAACAGTAAAGTTTTTTTTAAAAATATTATGGTGAAGGCACTAAAGGATTGATGATCCATTTCTCCAGAAGAATTTAATGACCACGAATATTGTTTGGTCAAGAATAATTTTCAAATAAAAATAATTCTTCTACCTTTTTCAAAGCGTTGAATTTGTAAATGCTCCAATGAAATTGAAAAAGTAAAATGTTGTATTTATTTGTACAATAAAAAAAGAGCCTGTCTCAAAAATTTTTTCAACACAGAGATATAGAGCAACGGAGAATCACAGAGTAGTGATAGTCAACCACGATTTCTCTGTGTAACTCAAATACTTTTTACTCTGTTACTCTGTGTTAAAACTCCTCACTTTTGAAACAATCTCGTTTTTACTGAGATTGAGAAACCGGGTAATTATTTTACGGGCACCATAGCAGCCTGCATTTCTTTTATAGCCACATCAAGAGCTGAGCGGTTATAATAACCAAACTCCCGTACAATTTTATTATTTTCAAATCGTACGGCAAGGTGCACCGGCACTAAAAATTTTTGATTGGTATTTTTTAATACGCCTTCCCATGTACCCCAGAAATAAACCCATTTTTCTTTGTTATCAGTTGTAACCATTTCAAAATAATTGTCTTTCTCCAAAAAACTATATTTGGAATAATTGGCAATATCAACTTTAAATGCATCCTGTAATTGCTGCGGGGTAATAGAATCTACCGAATTGTGAAAGATTTTTGCAGTGTCAACATAATGGCTGCTCCAGCCAGACCAGTTACCAGCCAGGTAATCTTTCACCAACGCTTTTGTGACATCTATTTCCGGAGAAGTCTCTGTCCATTGTTTGGTTCCGGTATTGCAGGCCATAAAAAATACCGCTGTTACAAATAAGAAAATTGTTTTTTTCATGTGTTTAAATTTATTTTTAAAAATTGTTTCCTCTTTTATTTAAATGTCTGAGAATGGAAAAAATTATTTATACCAAAAAGATTGTATAAAAATAAAACCTATATAAAAACAGTTTTGAAGGGAAAAGATTAGTTGTTGTAACAGAGAAGTTCGTGATAAGCAAAAGTAAGGAGATGCAATATTATTAAGTAAATTTAAAATAAAATAGCAGTTCATCCGCCCCGTTCCGCCCGGATAAACGTATCTGCTTCAGTTATCCGTTTTTATTTTACGTTTTATTATTTGTTCCTGTTGGCTTGGTTCAGCAACTTAGAATATCACATTGAAGCATAAAAAATATTCTTACATTTAAAAATAATTAACCTTCAATCAATCTTTATGAAAAAATTTTCCGGTATCATTTTTATCATAATCATACTATTGCAATTCAATTCTTCTGCGCAGATTAACCGTCAACCACAAACACCATCCAAAGCAGCATCGCTTCCGGCATTACAACAACCTAAAAAAGATACAGTGTTGATTCGTGGTGCCCGTCCGGCAAAAACACAGGAGATGGTGAAAATAAAATCAGCAGGTCGTTTATTAGTTGCTGGTCTTTTACCACCAGAAAATTTCAAACGTTTTGTGAGCTATGTCGGTTCCGACCCGGATGTAAAACCTCCTGTATGGGTGGAAGAATATAATTCAGGTGAACTAAAATATATCACGAACCCCGGACAGACTCCACAATGGCAAAGTGATTTTGTATGGATGAAGATTCCGGTTAATGCTGTATCGGCAAGAGTTGAAATAGCATCGCTTCCGTTTTCATCTGATGCAGATAATAATTTCAACAGCATCCTGGAAACACGAATGATATCAAAAACAAAAGCAGACAGTGTAAAATTTAATATCAGCTTTAAAGAAAAGCCGGCTGAACTAATGCCCGTGATGCGCAAGAGTACCAGGACACCGATACAAAATTCAAGTTTGTTCAAATTTGCCAACACAAAATCGTTGATGGATGGGTTGAAAAATTACGGAACCTATTATGTCCGCCTTGTTCCGCTGGATGCAAATGGTGGAGCCATTGGAATGGGTGGTAATATGATTAAGATTGTTCCGGATTATATAAACTTTCCGAAGCCTCCCATTCCTACCAGCGAAGATTCGTTGCAATCTGATTATGAAATTACATCCGTTAACTATACACAGATGCATGAACCGGAATACCAGTTCAGCAATTGTACGGTTGTGATCAGCTATAACGAATCCACACAAACAGGCCCATTGGGTAATAGTTGGGAAAAAGATTTGATCAATACTTTTAAATCGGTTTATCCTATTGGTAAAACTATTTGCCCTTCACCACCAAAATCACCCTCCTGGTATGAAAGTGCATTTAACACAGTTACCGATGCAGCTGCTTTAGTTGTAAACGGTGCATCAAAAGTTTATAATGAAACAAGAGATTATGTAAAAACTAAATTCAGCGAATACCTGTGTAATTATGATCCGGTAATTAGTTCCAATAAAAAACTATTAGAGGAAACAGGTATGTCGAAAAAACAAGTACAAGATGGATGTGAGTTTGCTTCAGGTGTGGTGTTTGAAACAGCGATGACTTATGCGGGCATGCCTCCATCTTTACCCAATTTTGATGAAATGTGTCAGTTGGCAAAAGGTCAGGTGGTGCAAATGCTTATTCAGAAAGCAGTAGAACAAACAGGCATGCCATGCGATGAAAATTGTGCTGCTTTAATTGAAAAGGAACTAAGTAAAAAGATTGAAGAAAGTGCAAAGAAAAATATGGTGAATGGCGGCTTCTTTAATTATAAACCGGATCCAAGGGGTCAATACCGTCCGCCATATATAGAAATTGAAATTACCCGGAAACGAAATACACAAAAGGGAGGAAAAATATTTACGAACCTGTTTTTTACACCCGGCGTTGAAAAAACATTTTCTTTAAATGATAAGAATGGCAAGCCCTATACAACAAATATCAGCAGTTATGATGTATATGAAAAAATTCAGTTGCTCGTTCCTTATTTGAAAAATGTAGGTGATAAAATAAAACTAGTGGCGGTACTTACACCCAAGTTTGCGTTTGTAAATAAACATTGTACAGATGGCAGAATAATCAGCATCGATCCGAAACAACATTTGTGTCTTGGTTTTAACACGATAGAGACACCGGGAGAAGACCCCAAAAACAGCAGTGGTTATAGTTTGATGGTGGAAAAGGCAGCGATTATTATAAACCCCTCAGGAAAAATAAAATTATCAGCCGGAGTGAATACAAAATTTATTCATCACCAATAATCAAACATCCGGATACTAAACAGGGTTTTCTCTTTTTTACTAAAACTGTTAATCAATCTTTAAAGCCTGTAACTGGCTTTATGTAATCTTGCGGGTTCGTGCATCCTTGTATAAATTATTTTTATGCAATCTATTTTAAAACCCGCCGCTGTTTTTGCTATCAGTCTTTTTACTACTCATCATTTTTCAACTTTTGAAAAAAAAATTACCACCCCATCGATTATCCAGGTCAATAATCCCAACCCAAAAATTCAGGCTGCCATCCTGCTGGATGTAAGTGGTAGTATGGATGGATTGATAGAACAAGCCAAGTCTCAGTTGTGGACAATGGTAAATACATTGGGTAAGGCGCATTGCAATAATAATACGGCCACCCCTCAGATAGAACTGGCCTTGTATGAATATGGCAGAACAAATAATGATGCAGCGAAAGGTTTTGTAAAACAACTAAGCCCCTTCACAAATGATTTGGATGAGGTTTCAAAAATATTATTTAGCCTCCATACTAATGGTGGCGAGGAATATTGCGGACAGGTCATTTATACATCGATGAATGAATTAAAATGGGATACATCGTCTCTGAATTATAAAGTCATTTTTATTGCAGGCAATGAAGATTTTTTGCAGGGCAATATAAAATACACCGAAGCCTGTACCCGGGCCAATGCCAAAGGAGTAATTGTAAATACGATTTATTGTGGCGATAGAATGCAGGGCATTCGTGAACATTGGAACCTTGCCGGCGAATGTGGCAATGGAAGTTTTACCAATATTAATCAGGATGCGAAAGAACCTGATATGCCTACCCCCTATGATAATACCCTGATAACCCTTAATGAAAAACTAAATAACACATATATTGGCTATGGTTTTTATGGAGAGCAAAATAAAATCCGCCAGGAAGAAGTAGATAAATTAAATTATTCCGCAGGGGCATCTACCGGTGCTAAGCGTACTGCTGCAAAAGCAAAATCGAATGTCTATGATAATTCCTCATGGGATCTGGTAGATGCAAATAAAGCAGATTCAACTTATTTTTCTAAAGTAGAAATGAAAACGCTGCCGGATAGTTTGAAAAATAAAACCCGGGCACAGTTATTAGAGTTTGTAAAATCGAAAACGGTTGAAAGAAGTAAAATTCAAAAAGAAATCGAAACGGTAAATCTGAACCGTGAAAAATTTATTATATCTGAAAAGGCAAAAAACGCAACAAAAAATAATGAGCAAACACTGGAAACAGAAGTAGAAAAAATTATCAGGCTACAGGCAAAGCGGTTTAATATGATAATTAATTAAATTCTCATTGTTACACAAAAAAAAATCCTGTGCCGGTTACAGGAGTTTTTTTTAATAAGATAAACCCTGCAATAGTAAACAGGGTTAAAAAAAATCAGACTTAGGGCTTTCTCGGCTTTCTGTCGTATTGTAACAGCATATCAGCCTTACCATCTTTATTAATTCTCCAGGCTTCCATTAAAGAACTTGTATCTTTTTTACCATTCATGTTCGTGTCAAATTCATCAGCCCATATTAATACCCAGTTTTCTTTTTGCTCTGTTGCAACAACAGACATCACTGCACTAATTGATGAAACAGACGAACTATACTGGCTCCTTAATCTTGTCCATCTGGCAATCAGGCTATCTGCACCTTTCGTTACTGTATTATCGCTATGATAAGCTGCTACAGTATCCGCAAGCCATTTTGTTTTATTCAATTTGTTGTCTTCCCAATCTTTCCAGCTTCCCTGAAGCACCATGGCTGAATACTCGGGGTTGCCCATTTCAAATTTTGAATAGCCTACCGGGAAAGGATATTTTACATCTGGTTTTACTTCAGTAGCAGTAGTAGCTGCAGCCTCAGCAGCTTCTTTTTTTTCGTTGTCGCAGGAAACAATAAACGCTGCCATTGTGAAAATGAAAATGATTTTCTTCATAAAAATTTTTGTTTTGAATTGATAAAATAATAAAAGAAAGGAATTGACAGGGCGGGAGAATAAAACCGAATGTATGAAAAATAAAAGAAGCCTGAATAAATATGTCATAGAAACACAAAATTGCATTTTTAATCAACTTTTTATTGCACAATATTCCTCTCTTACAAAAATCATGTTTTCCCCTTACTTCAGTCATGAACTGTAGAAGAAAGCGTTCCTAACTTGACTTAGTTATTTTATTTTTTCATATTAAATAAAAACAGAAATGAAAAAGTATTTGTTTTTTTTAGCTGCACTGTTCTTATGTGCAGGTGTTTATGCCCAAAAATGGGAAAAAGAATATGATTTCGTTGACGCATGTAGTTGTGGTTTGGCCCATGTGGCTAAAAATGGTAAACATGGCTATGTGAATGAGCAGGGTAAAGTAATGATACCATTACAATATGATGAAGCATACGCTTTTTCTGAAAGTAAGGCTGGTGTAAAGCTTGGAGGTAAATGGGGTTTTATTGACAGTACGGGAACTCATATCACGAAAATGGAATTTAATGAAGTGCTTGCGTTCAAACAGGGTTTGGCAGGGGTAGCCGATAATGGTCTGTATGGTTTTATCGACAGCATTGGTAAAATTGTTATTCCGCTAATCTATTTAAATGAATCTAACTTTAATGAAGACCTGGCTGCTGTATGTAATTCAAAAATGAAATGGGGGTTTATCGATAAAACCGGTAAAACAGTAATTCCTTTTACCTACAGTTTTGCAAGAGAATTCAGAGAAGGAGAGGCAAGTGTAATGAAAGACAGCAAATGGTTTTATATAGATAAAAAAGGAAATATGACCAAAGAAGGCGAATAGTAAATTACTTTTTCTAAAACCAACCGGGACTTTCTGCAATGTCCCGGTTTTTATTTTTTGAGTATCAGAAAGAGGTTCAGCATTGATAATAAAAAACTGATAATCGTTAAAATAAAACTCCACCAGTATGTAACGATACGGTAATGAGTGAATTTTAACCGGGCTTCCTTTAGTTCTTCACTTAACTCTTCATTATGTTTATCCCGTTTTGATTTTATTTTCTCCTTCTTTCAGATATATGAGATATCCACCCTGCGCTATCCAGTAACGTCCATAGTTAGTAATACTCATTTCAGTTTTTTCTTCATCTGTATACCGGGCAAGTTTTTCATCCACTAGTTCATCTGCCATTGCTTTACAATCCACTACTATTTCACTTGCATCCTTCCATTCTTCGGCACAAAAATCATAAACATTCAAATTGTTTTTTTTATAAACGGCGTTAAATAACCGGTCCGTTTTTTCTTCCAGTAACATACCTTTATTTTATTTTCTTTCATTCGTAACAGCCGCTTGAGCCGCAGCCAACCGTGCAATAGGTACCCGAAACGGCGAACAGCTTACATAATTCATTCCTATACGGTGACAGAATTTTACACTTTCAGCATCGCCGCCGTGTTCACCACAGATACCTACTTTTAATTTTGGTTTTGTTTTTCGACCCCGTTCAGTTCCTATTTTTATCAGTTCGCCTACACCATCCTGGTCAATGGTCTGGAACGGATCGTCGTGTAAAATTTTCTGATCAAGATAATTTGGTAAGAACCCGCCAATATCGTCCCGGCTGAATCCAAAACTCATTTGCGTAAGATCGTTGGTACCAAAACTGAAAAAGTCGGCTACTTCTGCCATACGACCTGCCTTCAATGCTGCCCTTGGTATTTCTATCATCGTACCATATAAATAGGGAATGCTTTTCATTTTCATGTTAGCACATACTTCGCTGTAAACACGATCCACTATTTTTTTCTGATGAATCAATTCATTTTCTGTGCAGGTAACCGGTACCATGATTTCCGGAAACGCTTTTTTCCCGGATTTAATTATCTCAGCTGTTGCTTCAAAGATTGCTCTTACCTGCATCTCTGTTATTTCCGGGTAGCTTACACCAAGCCTTACACCGCGGTGACCCAGCATCGGATTATTTTCATGCAATGCCAACACTCTTCTTTTTAAAACACTCATTCTTATTCCAAGTACTTTACTCAACTCATGCAATTTTTCTACATCATGTGGAACAAACTCATGCAATGGTGGGTCGAGCAGGCGAATGGTTACCGGGTATCCTTTCATTACAAGCAAAGTGTCTTTGATATCTTTCTTTACAAAAAGAAACAACTCATTCAATGCAGTTTGTCTTTCCTCTAAGGTTTTACTTAAAATCATTTTACGTAAAAGAAATAATGGCTCTTCGCTGCCTTCACCATAAAACATATGTTCGGTTCGGAATAAACCAATTCCCTCGGCTCCAAATTTCATTCCCTGTCCTGCATCCTGTGGTGTTTCTGCATTGGTGCGTACACCCATCTGTTTTATTTTACTTACCAGCTTCATCAGGTTTTTGTATGACTGATTTTTTTCTATATCAATATCCACCAACCCAAGACTTCCTTCATATACCAATCCTCTTGTTCCGTTTAAAGTAATCCAATCACCTTCTTTTATGACGGCTCCATTTTTTGTTTTGAATGTTTTGGTCTCCTGGTTAATTTCAATATCACCACAACCAACAATACAACACCTGCCCCAGCCTCTTGCTACCAACGCTGCATGAGAAGTCATTCCTCCTTTGGTTGTAAGTATTGCCTGAGATTTATGCATACCATCCACGTCTTCCGGAGAAGTTTCTTCTCTTACAAGAATTACTTTTTCACCAGCCATAGCCCAATCCACTGCATCGTTTGATGAAAAAACAACCCGACCTTTTGCACCTCCAGGTCCTGCCGGTAATCCTTTTGCAATTACAAGGTTGGTTTCTTCAGCTTTGGGATCAAGCATTGGAAGTAACAACTCAATAAGTTGATTAGGCCCAACCCGCATTATTGCAGTTTTTGCATCAATTAATTTTATTGCATACATCTCCGTTGCCATGCGTACTGCTGCAATACCATTTCTTTTACCTACCCGGCATTGTAACATATAGAGTTTCCCTTTTTCAATTGTAAACTCAATATCCTGCATATCCCTATAATGTACTTCCAATCTTTTTTGATAGCCATTTAATTCTTTATACAATTTGGGCATCATTTTTTCCAGTGTAGTGAACTGTTCGCTTTGTGCATTCTTTGAATATTCATTTACCGGTGCCGGTGTTCTTATTCCGGCCACCACATCTTCTCCCTGTGCATTTACCAGGTATTCACCATAAAATTTATTTTCACCTGTTCCGGGATTTCTTGTAAAAGCAACACCTGTACAACTGTCATTACCCATATTCCCAAATACCATTGCCTGCACATTTACTGCAGTACCCCATTCATCGGGAATTTTTTCTATGCGACGGTATTCAATTGCACGTTTTCCATTCCAGCTGCTGAACACAGCACCAATTCCACCCCATAACTGCTCCCATGGATCATCTGGAAATTCTGTACCTAACACTTTTTTCACTGTTCTTTTATACTCTTTTATCAAATCTTTGAGTTCATCAACGGTTAATTCTGTATCACTTGTATAGCCCCGAAGGTGTTTGATATGTTCCAGCTTTTCATCCAATATTTTACGAATACCTTTCCCATTTTTTATTTCATGATTGTTCCCTTTTTCCATCACCACATCTGCATACATCATTATCAACCTCCGGTATGAATCGTAAGCAAACCGTTCATTGCCACTTTGAGCAATCAAGCCTTTAATTGTTTTCGCATTCAGACCTACATTTAAAACCGTTTCCATCATACCCGGCATACTACGCCTGGCTCCGGAACGAACTGAGACCAATAATGGATTTTTTTCATCGCCGAATTTCTTGCTCATCAGCTTCTCCATTTTTTCCATAGAAACTTCAACCTGATTTTTTATTTCCCGGGGGTAAGTCTTTTTATTTTCATAATAATAAGTACAAACCTCGGTGGTTACTGTAAAACCAGGAGGTACAGGTAACTGGAGTTTAGGATGTCCCGCCATTTCTGCAAGGTTGGCGCCTTTACCACCCAATAAATTTTTCATTGATTCATTTCCGTCTGCTTTGCCACCGCCAAAGAAATAAACATACTTGCGTGGCTTGATTGTTTTTTTCATAATAAGTCAATTATTCTGCATAATTAATACGTGTAAGTTTAAATGATCCCTATTTTGATCAATGAAAAAACTGATTATGCTCATATAAAAGCAACTCTATTTAAGAAGAGTATCGGCCTCTTAAAGTAAATTGCACCCATGACTGCCCTTCGCAAAACTCGGGGTGACAAAACAAATGACTAATTATTTAGAAGGCTTGAATGAAAGGCAGAAAGAAGCGGTACTTCATATTGACGGGCCATTGATGATAGTGGCGGGTGCGGGCAGTGGTAAAACAAAAGTACTCACCACCCGTGTTACTCACCTGATGGCGAAAGGTGTTGACTCTTTTAATATACTTGCTCTCACGTTTACCAATAAGGCAGCCAAAGAAATGAAAGAAAGAGTGGAGTATATTTTGGGAAATAACGAAGCAAGAAATTTATACATCGGTACTTTTCACTCAGTATTTGCAAGAATTTTGAGAGGAGAAGCTAATAAGATTGGCTACCCGAACAACTTTACAATTTACGATACGGATGATACAAAGAGTGTGGTAAAAACGGTTGTGAACGAATTGAATTTAGATGATAAACATTATAAACCATCCACCGTTTACAACCGGATTTCTTCAGCAAAAAATGCGTTGATTGGCCCACTGGAATATGCAAACGACTATTACCTACAGCAGGAAGATATGCGCAGCAACCGCCCGGCTATTGCACAAATTTATGACGCATACACAAAACGTTGTTTTAAAAATGGTGCAATGGATTTTGATGATCTGTTGTTGAAGTTTTATGAGCTATTGAAAAATGTACCGGAGAGTTTAAGTAAATACCAACGAAAATTTAAATACATCTTAATAGATGAGTATCAGGATACCAACCCGGCGCAGTACGAAATAATAAAATTATTAGGAGCCATGCACGAAAATGTTTGTGTGGTAGGAGATGATGCGCAAAGTATTTATAGTTTCCGGGGCGCCACCATTGAAAATATTTTACAATTTCAAAAAGATTATGACAATGTAAAGGTGGTAAAGCTGGAACAAAACTATCGCAGTACACAAAGCATTTTAAAAGCAGCGAATGAAGTAATTAAAAATAATAAAAGCCAGATACCAAAAGATTTGTGGACAGAAAATGCGGAAGGGGAAAAAATTCGTTTGGTACGAACGATGACGGATAATGAAGAAGGGAAATTTACTGCCGATACGATACAGGAACAAAAACTTCGCAATCATTATTACAATAAAGATTTTGCAATCCTCTACCGTACCAATGCACAAAGCCGTTCGTTTGAAGAAAGTTTACGCCGCATGAGTATTCCCTATATTATTTATGGAGGCATTAGTTTTTATCAGCGAAAAGAGATAAAGGATTATCTCGCCTATTTAAGAATCATTGCAAATCCGCAAGATGAAGAAGCGCTGAAACGAATTATTAATTACCCGGCAAGAGGTATTGGAAAAACATCTGTTGATAAAGCAATACTGGCTGCTAATGAAAACAATATTTCGTTTTGGGAAGTATTGCAACGGGCAAAAGAGTTTGGTTATAAAGCCGGCACACTGGAAAGCATTGAAAATTTTGTGCAGATGATAAAAAGTTTTGCAAGTATGCTTACAAAACAAAATGCGTATGACCTTTCCGTGCATGTAGGTAAACAAACCAGTTTTGTGAAAGAACTTTTTAATGACAAAAGCACTGAAGGTCTTGCACGATATGAAAACATTCAGGAATTACTTAACTCCATTAAAGAATGGATTGAAAGTCCAGATAATGAAGATGGCGAACTGGTCGATAAAAGTTTAGGCAGCTATCTTCAACAAATTACATTACTCACCGATGCAGATGCAAAAGACCCAAATGCTGATTGTGTAAAACTGATGACCATTCATGCTGCAAAGGGATTAGAATTTCCGGTTGTATTTGCGGCGGGTTTGGAAGAAATGCTTTTTCCAAATGCACTAAGCATAAATACAAGAGAAGAATTAGAAGAGGAACGAAGATTATTTTATGTTGCGATTACAAGAGCTAAACATAAACTTTGGATAACGTATGCCAATACCCGTTATCGTTTTGGTTCGTTGGTTCAAAATGAACCCAGCCGTTTTATAGATGAACTACCCGAACAATTCGTTGATAAAAGCTATGCGGGTGGTGCAAAAAATTCTGGTTCATCGTTTGGAAACGGAACTGCTTTTGAAAGAATGAGGGGATGGGGAAATCAGTCGGCAGTCAGCAGTCGGGAGCCTGCGAAAAAAGAAAGGCCATCTTATATAACTCCAACGACGAGACCACAAACAAAAGAACATAAACCATCACCCGATTTTGTGGCCAGCGATACAAGTAATTTACAGGCAGGTCAAAAAGTAGAACACCAGAAATTTGGTTTTGGCGAAGTAATGAAAATGGAAGGAGCAGCACATAATCCAATTGCAACTGTTTTGTTTGAATTGAACGGGGAGAAAAAGATAATGCTGAATTATGCAAAGCTGAGGATTATGGAATAACTTTTTTTTATAAAATAAAAATCCTGTTTTCAAAAATCAATCGGTAATTGAAAACAGGATCATTCAAATTTTTCAGCAGTCTTTCTTAACTCTATTTCGATTTCACCGCCGTTCTTCTCTTCATCCGCTTTTCTCTTTCAGTGATGGAGTTGTTTGGCATTCCCATAATTAAGCCACGGCAATTTTCACTTTTGCAATTGCAATGGAAAGGCTCCATGCTTTTATCAAGAAACTGAGCATAGTCAAGTGTAAGTTCTTCATTTTTCCGAACGTTGCGTAGCGTTACTACATTTAGTCCGTCATACATACTGTTTGCATCGCAACTATGATTTTGAGGTGCCCATTCGCTTGGGTCATTATCCCACATTATAAAAACTTCTTTACTTATCGGGTATGCATAGCGGCGGAAATGTTCTTTATCCACTTCGCTCCAGTTTTGTTTTACATGCCGGAGTGTAATAAGGCGTTGCGGTTTCTCTTCTCCATTAAATATTATTTCGCCAGCCGGTATTGCACGGTTGGCATAAATGCCAAAACCCGAAATAGAATTTCCTTTTATTTCATAACATTTTTGTTTGCGCTGATGACGGGCTATCGCTTCTTTAATAATGTGTTTTAAAAATCCAGCCTGACCAATACCATCAAATTTTAAAATAAAATCAGCTGAACCCTCCATACCATCACTATAAAATACCGAGCAGGTAAAATTTACTTCCAGGAAATAAATTTCATTTTTATCATTTACCCGAAAATCCATTCTGCCATAACCAACAGCACCAAACCCTAAAAATATTTTCCGGGACGCTGTTTTTAATTTTTCTTCCAGTTCGGCATCATCACAGGGAAAATTGCAATCCGGATGCAGCTCCGATGTTTTTAATGAATACGTTTTAAATTCTTTTCCTTTTGGGAATTTATATTCAACGGGTTTAAAAGCGGTACACTCTTTTTCATTTTCTGCATTGGCAGCTACAAGAACCGTGTATTCTCTTCCGGCAATATATTCTTCTATCAGCAATGGGCTATAATCATCAATGATAGATACACATTTTTTTATCAACTCCTCTTTATTATTCACCAGCGATTTTTCGTCCACACCAATACTATCTCCAATATGTGCAGGTTTTACAAACAATGGATATTTTAATCCTTTAATCGCTTTATCCAATTCATCCATTGAGCTAATCAAAGCATACGCAGGAATTTTTACGCCTTCGCAGTAGGCTACATATTTCATTAATCGTTTCGGTACATCATACAATTTTGTACCAGGTCCCGTGATTGGAATATTTAATAATTCTGCATTAAAATAAACATCATACCCGGGAGTTTCCCAGTCAGGATAACCTTCGCAAAGATTTACAAACACATCATACCCTTTTTTACTCAATTCTTTTAATTGCTTATAGGTGGTAAGTTTGCTCAGTAATACATGATCCATTTCTGCATCCGGCATTAATGATTGCAGGTTACGAACAGGATCCCAATCCTTATAATCTACTTTACTATGGGTGTAGTCGGGTTGTAATACGCAAATTTTCATGTAATGATTTTAATACGCCTCACCCCTCCTGCGCTAAAGCTTCGGAGGGCAAACCCAACCCTGTACTTACGGAGAGGGAGATGCGGAGACTCTGTTTATTTGAATGAAATAAAAATTATTGCCATAAATTTTTAATTGCTAATACCTCTTCTCGTCAATGCATCCTGCAAAACTTCAGCTACTAGCTGTGTGTATGTTTTGCCGGTGAACCGGAGAATAGCACCGATGGAAGTATAATCTTCATCTTCACTGAGACCGCATTGCGCATTTACTTCCAATAGATAGAGCCTGCCTGTGGTAGCATCCATGCGGATGTCAATTCTTGCATAACCGGTACCACGTACCGCACAATATGCATCCAAACTAATTTGTTTTACTGATTCGGCCAATGAAATATCAACACCGCTATAGTTATAAAAATTTCCATTCTCCGGCATCGGTGTTTCATCTTCATAAATTTCCCAAAGCCGGTCAAAGGATAAAAATTTTTCATGTGCCGGTAAGGATTCATGAAAAATCCTTTCCACCGGTTCATAAACAATACAGTGATCGGGGTGTGTATAGGAGCCGATAATGAATGAAGTAAATTCGGGGCCAGTAATAAAATGTTCTGCTAACAACCCACCTGTTGTTAACTGCCAGCCACGATAGCCATTATTTAATTCAGCTACCCGTTCTTTTAACTCTTCATCATTGTTCACTACGTTTTTTACCGATACACCCATGCTGCCACCGGAAATAGCAGGTTTTAATAAAACCGGAGTTCCAATTTCATCACATGTTCCATCCAATGATTTGGTTGATTCATCAATTATTCTCCATGCTGCATTGGGCACACCTGCTTTATCAAATGCCTGCTTCATCGGAATCTTTGAAGTAGTTACTTCATAGTAGTATGCATTAGCACCTGTATAGATCATTTTTTTTTCTTCCAGATAATTGATAACGGATACACCGGGTGTTGCATTTATTTCATCGCCATCGCAGAGGTTCATTATTAATGGAGTTTTTCCCTCAGACTTTCCGGGAATAGAATCAATTACCGTTTTATAATCAAGCATAGTCACCGGTTGCCATATCCAGTCTGCTTTTAATTCGGCAAATACTTTTTCATACTCGCCAAGACTATGACTGAAGTCATAATAGTGTTTTAGGTTGACATCATCTGTTTCCAGATAAGGAAATAAAACCCAGATTTTATATTGGTGCAAAGAAATATTTGATGAATCACTTTTCATACTACTTCGACAACTTCTGCGAGTACTGTTCTTTTATCTTTTGTTGTATAAAATCGGTGAACCGATAATTTTTTAAGGCTTTTTTGGGCAAATGCATTGCTCCCTGAATTTTTCCAAGGCAATTAGTTTGCTGACAAAGACAATTGAAGGGTTGTGCCATATCCCATTCGGTAGATGGATAAAAATATCCCAGCTCATCTCCCACTTCGATTGCTCGTAATGCAATTACCTGCATGCTTGTTGTATCGAAACATACATTTGGATTGCAACTGTGATTGATGTACTGAAGATGTTCCGGCTGCAGCATAAAATGTTCAGTGTCGTTAAGCTGAACCGTAAGATAAGTTGGCTGCGATAAAATTCTTCCGGTTGAAAGATTGCAGATAATTTCATCAACTTTAAATGCACGGGTAGCGAAGAAAGATTTCTGGCCATCCAGTGGATTAAGCCATACTTCGCCAAAATTGTGTGTGCTGATCAGGGTTGATGAATGAACGACAGAGGTAGCTGTAGTCATAAATAAATTAATAATGGGTTAGTAAGTAAATAATATTACAACAATGTTAATGATAAAATTAATTGTAATAAAATTTATAACAACATATTTATCACTTCATATCTATAATGTGAATAAGCTGTCAATTAAGTGGATAATGAAAAACAAGTGCTCGGGTTTGATTTAAGATGAATGTATTTTAATCTTTCATTCATTTTCATTGGAGAAATGTTATGTAATGATTGCTGTTGCTTCTATTTCTATTAAATATTCGGGTGCAATCAGTTTACTTACTTCTATCAGGGTAGTACAGGGTTTAATGTGTTGAAAAAATTCGCCATGAGCTTTTCCATACTCTTCCCATCTGCTTATATCAGTTACAAACATTCTTGTTCTTACTACATCCTTCAATGAAGCACCCGCATTTATCAATACTTTTTCTATTTTTTGTATAATAAACTTTGTTTGTTCATAAGCATTGTCAGCTCCTATCAATTCATTGTTTTCATTTACAGATACGGTGCCTGTTACTTCAACTGTATTGCCTGTTTTAACGGCACGGCTATACCCGACAATGTCTTCCCATTTTGCACCAGAGGAATAATTGGTTCGTTTCATTTTATGATTTAAACATTATATTTTCTTCTTTTATCAATTCTGCACCATTCATCTTTAAAAAAATCTGGGCAACGGTAATAACATCTTTCTGGCAATACGTAACAATGCGTTTTAAATCTTTATCGTTCCAATATACACTCCACACCATACTTCCATCTATATCATCCTTAGGTGTAGTTATACCCAAAACATGTGCTAACAGGTTTAAGGATGTATAGGATTTAAAGTCGCCAAACTTCCAGAGTTCAAGTGTGTCAAGATGTGATACTTCCCAGGGTTTTTTACCAGATATATTTAAGATAGATGGGATGGGAATTTTATTTACAATCAATCTGCGGCAGAGATATGGAAAGTCAAATTCTTTGCCATTATGAGCACAAAGGAATTTTTGTTCCTTCCCAATCCACTTGTTCAATACATCACAAAACTCAATGAGTAAAATTTTTTCATTGTCGCCGTAAAAAGATTTGAGGTTTATTTTTTTCCCGCTTTCATCCGTAGTAATATAACCGCAACTGATACAAATGATTTTTCCAAATTCGGCATAAATGCCGGCGCGGGGATACATGGTTTCCGGAGTTTCAGTTTCTTTATTCCGTATCAGATAACCCGCTTTTATATTCCAAAGTGTTTTCCATTCATCAGCTAATTCGTTATAATGCGAATGCTGTGGCACAGTTTCAATGTCAAGGAATAGGATGTTGCCGAAATTCATGGCAGATGATTAGCTGATTATTTGATTGGCAAATTTGCAAATTCAAATTAAGGAATTTTTGTATATATCAATTATTCAAATAATTAATTATGAAAATTTCAACCTGTCAGCATCTTATCATTTGCCAATCATCACATCTGCTAATCAGCGAATCATTTCATCACAGAAATTTATCTCCTTTATTCCGCTTCACTTCAGCAACATAGTCTTTAATATCTTGTTCATTTTCCTTTTTACAAATAAGCAATACATCTTTTGTATCCACAATTATAAAATCTTCTAAGCCCTGAAGCAATACTAATTTATTATCTGGCGCATGTACGATGCAATGATTGGCTTCCATAATCATTACATTTTTACCTGTTACTGCATTTTGTAAATAGTCTTTCTGCATATTATCCCAGGCGCCATTCCAGGTTCCCAAATCACTCCAGCCAAAGGCGGCGGGTATTACATATACATTATCTGATTTTTCCATTACTGCCACATCAATAGAAATATTGGTGCATTGCGGATAGATTTCTGCAAT
>JANLSA010000126.1:0-4778 GCA_031362085.1 Bacteroidota bacterium
TAAAAACCCATTAATAACGATTATGGCGAAAAACCTGTTAATTGTTGAAAGCCCTGCGAAAGCAAAAACGATTGAAAAAATTCTTGGATCTGATTTCCAGGTAAAGAGTTGTTTTGGTCATATCCGCGATTTGCAAAAAGCTGGAATGGGCATCAATCTCGAAAAAAATTACGAACCTACTTATATTATTTCCCCGGAAAAAGTGAAGGTTGTCAACGACTTAAAAAGTTTGGCGAAAAAAAGCGGTGAAGTGTGGTTAGCAACGGATGAGGATCGTGAAGGTGAAGCAATCAGTTGGCATTTGTGTGAGGTACTTGGGCTTGACCCGCGAAAAACCAAACGAATTGTATTTCATGAAATAACTAAACCTGCAATAAAAGCTGCTGTTGAAAATCCAAGAACCGTTGATATGAATTTGGTAATGGCTCAACAAGCACGACGTGTGTTGGATCGAATTGTTGGTTTTGAACTCAGCCCGGTTCTATGGCGTAAGATCAGCATGCGAAATAACCTGAGTGCAGGAAGAGTACAAAGTGTGGCGGTAAGATTAATTGCAGAACGAGAAAGAGAAATTAATGCATTTAATGCAATCAGTGCATTTAATATCAAAGCAGAATTTACGGCTGATGATTTAGGCGGAAGGCCTGTTACATTTTTTGCGGAAGCAAAAAAGCAAAACAATGCACAAGATGCTGAAAGCTTTTTGAAGAGTTGTGCTGGTGCAAACTACATAGTAGCCGATGTACAGGTAAAGCCCGGCAAAAAATCACCGGCTCCTCCATTCACCACTTCTACTTTGCAACAAGAGGCATCCCGCAAATTAGGATATGGCGTAAGCCGTACCATGTTACTTGCACAAAAATTATATGAAAGCGGTAAGATAACTTATATGCGTACTGATAGTGTAAACTTAAGTGGTACGGCATTAGGTGATTTGACCAATACAATTTCCAAAATGTATGGGGAGGAATACCATCAGTTCAGAAAATTTAAAAACAAAAATGAAAATGCTCAGGAGGCACACGAAGCCATACGACCCACTTATATGGAAAATACAACTGTTGAAGATTTTGATTTAAAACGATTGTATGAACTGATTTGGAAAAGAACAATGGCATGTCAAATGGCAGATGCAGTTACAGAAAAAACAACTGCGAAAATTAATATTTCTACCAACAACGAAGAATTAACTGCAGCGGGTGAAGTATTAAAATTTGATGGTTTTTTAAAAGTGTACCGTGAAGATAGAGATGATGATGAATTGACGGAGGAAGAACAGGAAGGAATGCTACCGCCACTTTCCGTTGGAATGAAATTACCATTTAATGAAATGAAAGCTGTTGAACGTTTCAGCCGGCCTGCACCAAGATTTACAGAAGCATCACTTGTAAAAAAATTAGAGGAGTTAGGTATTGGCCGCCCTTCTACGTATGCGCCAACTATTTCTACTATTCAAAAAAGGGAGTATGTAGAAAAACGTGATAAGGAAGGAACCAGAAGAGATTACCGTGTTTTTATTTTGAAAGATGATAACATCAAGATGGTAACAGAATCAGAAAATACGGGTGCTGAAAAATCAAAACTGTTTCCGACAGATTTAGGATTAGTAGTTACCGATTTTTTGAAACAGTATTTTGATGACATTATGGATTATAGTTTTACAGCTCGGATAGAAGCTGAGTTTGATGAAGTGGCCGAAGGAAAAATTAAATGGAATAAGATGATTGAAGAATTTTATATTCCATTTAAAAAAGATGTTGACAAAACGATTGAAACAGCAGAACGGGCACATGGCGAAAGAGAATTAGGTATTGATCCGGAAAGCGGAAGAAAAGTTTTTGCAAGGATGGCACGATTTGGTGCAATTGTTCAAATAGGTGAAGCCGAACAGGAAGAGAAACCCAAGTTTGCAAAAATTCCTTCGGGACAAAGTATAGAAACGATTACGTATGAAGAAGCCATGAAATTATTTGCACAGCAAGGCGTTTTGGGGCAGTTTGAAGAAAAAGATGTATCGGTAAATGTGGGCAGGTTTGGCCCATATGTAAAATGGGGAGAAGAGTTTATGTCGATACCCCGTGGTACGGATTTACAATTAGTAGATTTTGATGCAGCCGTAAATTTTATAAAGCAAAAACAAATTGCCGATGCACCCATAGCACAATATGAAAATAAACCCGTAACAAAAGGCAAAGGAAGATTTGGCCCTTATATAAAATATGAAGGCATGTTTATAAATGTGCCTCGCCGTTATAATCATGATGCACTAAGTACTGCTGACATAAAAGAACTGATAGACGCTAAATTAAAAAAAGAAGCCAACCGCTATATTCACAACTGGCCTGAAGAAAAAATATCTGTTGAAAATGCAAGATGGGGACCCGTATTTAAAGTTGGGAAAAAAATAATTAAAGTGCCGCGGAAAGCAGATGAATCGAAATTTACAGCAGATGATATGAAAGCAATGGATCTGGAAGCTGTAAAAAATTTAATACTTTCTGTGGAACCGAATGCATTTGGCAAAAAGAAAGTAGCTAAAAAAGCATCGGCTAAGAAAAAGGCCGCACCAAAGAAAAGTGCTAAAAAGAAATAAACTTTTTTTCTTTTAAATTTTTCGAATGAACCGCACATACTGGGAAACAATAGCACCTCAATACTCAGAAGAAATTTTTGATGTTTTAGCCAATGATAAAAAGGGAATTATTCGTAAAACAATCAAACGGTTTGCTTCAAAACAAAAATCCGTAATCGATATTGGTTGTGCAATTGGCAAATGGCTACCGGTCCTCTCTCCTGCTTTTAAAAAAGTGTATGCCGTTGATATATCAACAGAAAATTTAGCTCTTGCTCAGAAATTATATCCAGAATATAAAAATGTTGAATTTGGCCGGGTTGATATGTTTAACTTTAAAGCAAAAATTATTTCCTGCGATTTTGCTATTTGTATCAATGCCATACTTACCGATTCATTAAAAAACAGAACTGCCTTCTTTAGCAACTTAAAAAGATCTGTAAAGAAGAATGGTTATATCATACTTGTTATTCCTTCTCTGGAATCAGCAATGCTTGCTTCAATCATCCGCCAACGATGGAACCCCGACAACGATGCAGCTGAATATATTAATAAAAAGAAAAGCAGATTGCAATTAAAAAACCTGTTACAGGGTAATTATGAAATTGATCATGTACCTACAAAACATTATTTAAAAGAAGAATTACAAATGCTGTTAAGCAATGAAGGGTTTACAACTGAAAAATTTTATAAAATAGAATATGATTGGTCTACAGAATTCCTTGAACCTCCTAACTGGCTACATGAACCAAAACCCTGGGACTGGATGGTATTGGCAAAGAAGAAATAAGTTCTTATCACGATTCAATTTTAATTGAATGATGTCTTCCCTTCATCATGTACTCTTTGCTTTGTTCTATTGAATCCATTATCTGCTTTAAAATTTCTTCTGCAGGTGCATCATAATCGATTTGCAACGGTTCTTTGAATGTAACAGAAAGTTGAGTGCCTTTCTTTTTAAAGCGTAACCCTTTTTTATTGAATGCCCGCCAAAATCCATTTATTACAACCGGAACAACAATTGGTTTCATTTGTTTGATAATAAGTGCTGTTCCTTTTCTGCCGGGAGCAAATGGCTTTGTGGTTCCTTGCGGAAATGTAATTACCCAGTTATTATCCAATGCTCTTGTAATTTTTCTTGTATCAGATGGATCCAATCCTCTTCTTACTTCGGTATTTGCTTTATTCCAGGTTCTTTTTACAGTTAATGCACCTGCTAAGGCAAACAATCTGCTGATCCAGCTTCCTTTCATCGTTTCTTCGGCTGCCACATAATTTACATTGGTAAAAGGATTGAGAAGATAATAGGGAAGACCAAGCCTGTTTTTCTTTCCCCATTTGATAGCGCAGAAAATATGGAGAAAAGTTATTACATCTGCAAAATAAGTCTGGTGATTACTTACAAATAAAACTTTTTTCCTGGGCAGATCTGCTATATGTTCTGTACCGGAAATTTTTAATTTATTTATAATGGTAAGGCCGGGATAAGAAAATAGCCCAACGACGAAATAAACAATCTTTCTTACGATGTTTAAATTTTTTAACCGTTCGTTGAATGATGCCATAGTCAAATTTAAGATTTTCTGTTCATCTATCCATTCCAACTTTATCATTCCGTATTTCATAAATTAGTTTCAAATCCAATTCATCGTCCCTATATAAATAAAAAAAACTCACCATTCGGTAAGTCTTTCTTTCTTATCAGGAAAAAATATTTTTCATTAAGTCACTATAAAATTCCAACCATAAATATCTTCTTCAATCCCATAACGGATAGCATCTAATTCATTTTTTATCTGGTACATGATATTGTTATCGGTATATCCTGGAATTTTATAGTTCACACCATCAATACCAATTGTATCAATTGGTGAAACGACTGCAGCGGTACCTACACCAAAAGCGGCGGTTATTAAATTCTTTTTAAAAGCATCCTTTATTTCATCAACAGATATAGGACGTTCTTCTACATTTATATTCATATCCCTGGCAAGTGTGAGTAATGAATCTCTTGTTACCCCATCCAAAATAGAATTAGAGGTTGGTGGCGTAAGCAACACTCCGTCAACAACAAGCATCATATTCATCACACCAGATTCTTCTATAAATTTATGATCCCTGGCATCGGTCCATATCACATTATCATAGCCCAATTCTTTCGCCAATTTTGTAGGATATAAAGACCCACCATAATTTCCTCCGCATT
>JANLSA010000154.1:0-1820 GCA_031362085.1 Bacteroidota bacterium
TGCCAGATATGCTTTGATTCGTAATTGCAATTGAGTTTTTTCACTGGCAGGAATCAGATTCAGATTAACTGAATCTTTTTTTACAAAATTTACAAATCCGCCCCAAAAATTTTCATTTACTATAAACTGCTGATTGAACTCTGCCGGAGAATTGAATTTATCAAGAGCCGGTTTATTTTTTAAATAATATTGATAAACATAATTTGCTAAATTTCCATTTACCAATACCCGGCTGGTTGCAAAATGGAAACGGGAAGTATCTAACGGAATTGAAATGTCGGGCATGATGCCGCCTCCGCCATAAACAGTATCACCGCAAAATGTTTTATAAATTTTACCATTTGTATATTTGACTGAATCAATATGCATTGTTTCCACAGTAGAAAAACGATCTATGATTTCATCCATATAAAGTTTTCTGCCGTTCTGGTATGAACGTTGAATACTTCTACCTTTAGGTGTGTAATATCTGGCTACCGTTAGCCGCATTGCAGATCCATCGCTTAAATCATATTGCAGTTGCACCAAACCTTTTCCAAAACTGCGCCGTCCAATAATTTTGCCACGGCACCAATCCTGCACCGCACCTGCCAACACTTCACTTGCACTTGCAGTGAGCTCATCTACCAAAACAACCAATTTATTTTTATCTTCTTCAAAAAGTCCGGGTCTTTTTGATTTGTATTCTTCCTTTGCCGAATGCAATCCTTCAGTATAAACAATCAGTTTATTATCGCTTAAAAATTCATCGGCAATATTAGTTGCTTCTTCCATGAAACCGCCACCATTTCCCCGTAAATCAAAAATCAGTTTTTCCATTCCTTCCTTCTGCAATTGCTCAAGGCTTTTCATAAATTCCACATACGCATTTCTTGAAAATTTGTTGAGCTTAATATAGCCGGTTTTTTTATCAATCATATAAGCAGCATCTATAGCTGAAACGGGAATGTTTCCACGTTCTACTTCCAATTTTTGCAGTTGATTATTCCGGAAAACCTGAAGGAGTACTTTAGTCCCGTGCTTGCCACGAATCAGTTTTTTGATGTCATCATTTGCATGATCAATTCCGGCAACTAATGAATCATTAATACGAATAATTTTATCTCCCAATTTTAGTCCGGCCATATCAGCCGGGCTTTTTGGTATTACATAAATAATATTTACTGTATCATAAAAAACATTAAATTCAACTCCAATGCCTTCAAAATTTCCGGCAAGCTCTTCATTCGCTTCTTTTAAATCAATTGCCGGCAAATACACCGAATGTGGATCTAATTTTCCCATCATTTCTTCAATGGCATTTATGGAAATTGAATCCAGGTTCACAGGATCCACATACTTCATATTTATCAGGTCCAGCGCCTCCTGAAAAGTGTTTTTTTTATTGCTGCCAAAAAATTTAATATTCCCATTTCTACCACCCAACTGATACCCAAAGTACATACCTGCAATCATAACTATAGAAAATACCAGAGGCAGCCATACTTGTAATTTTTTATTCCGCATCGTTATTGTTTCTTTGTAAATTGAATGCAAAATAACGGATTTGAAGTTAAAGACTTATTCATTCATCAATTTTATAAATCATTTCTAATTTTGGTAAAACTCATAGCAGATAGTGGTGCAACAAAAGCTGAGTGGTGTTTGTTGAACAATGGTAAAAAGAAAACTGTCTTTACACAGGGTATAAGTCCTTATTTTTTAAACCAGCAACAGATAACAGAAATTTTAAAAAAAGAATTGTTGCCTCAAATAAAAAACAGAAAGATTGAAGAAGGGTATTAGTATGGTACAGGTTGTGCAAACCCTAAAAACGCAGT
>JANLSA010000166.1:0-4063 GCA_031362085.1 Bacteroidota bacterium
ATGATAATTCCATCCCCAAGCCCAGACCGTGCCGTCACTCTTGGCGGCAAGGGAATGACCATTTCCTCCTGCAATAGCAATCATATTTGAAAGGCTGCTCACTTGTACGGGAACATTGCTGTTGTTATTGGTTCCATTTCCAAGTTGTCCAAGATCATTCAGTCCCCAGGCCCAAACGGTGCCGTCATTTTTCAGTGCAAGGGAATGAACATAATTTCCTCCTGAAATGGCAATCACGTTTGAGAGATTGAATACCTGCACGGGAATATTGCTGTTGTTGTTGCTTCCATCCCCAAGTTCACCCCAGCCATTGCTGCCCCATGCCCAAGCAGTTGCGTCATTCTTCAGGGCAATCGCATGATAAGCTCCTGCTGTAACGGCGATGATGCCAGTGAGCCCGGTTACCTGTACAGGAATATTACTGTTAATAAAAGTTCCATTTCCAAGTTGTCCAACATCATTGGTTCCCCAGGCCCATACTGTGCCGTCATTTTTTACAGCATAGCTTTGAGCCCAGCCAGCTGCAATGGCAATTATACCTGTAAGGTTACTTACCTGTACAGGGACATTGCTGAAAGTGTTGGTGCCATTTCCAAGTTGACCACCGCTATTATTTCCCCAGGCCCACACCGTGCCGTCATTTTTCAGGGCAAGAGAATGCTCCCAATTTGCTGCTATAATGGTGATGCCTGTAAGTGAACTTACGGGAACAGGAACATTGCTGTTGCCACCAGTAGTTCCATTTCCAAGTTGTCCACTGGTATTCATCCCCCAAGATTTTACTGTATTATCGCTGCAAAGGGCAAGGGAATGACCGATTCCCCCTGCAATTTTTTGAGCTGAAGAAGAAATGGTTGACAACAATAATACAGCTGCTGCTAAAACAACTGCATTTCGATATAGAGTTCTTGCGTTCATCTTGATTTTAATTAATGGTAAAAAAATGGAGAAATGCTTTCCTCAAAATTGAGTAGTAAAAAAAAGAAAGTCAATCACTCATTTGAGTGAGAGGAAACTTTCGAGGTTTGAAGCTTGTAGTCAGAGTCAGAAATTAAATTGTTTGTTGAGCTAAACAATATGCTCTCCCAATGCTTTGCCGATAGCTTCTTTACCGCTATTGACATGGAGTTTTTGGTAGATATTTTTGAGATGGGATCGTGCCGTATCAAAAGTTATTTTTAAATCGGCTGCAATCATTTTAGCGCTATATCCTTTAATGAGTAATTGCAAAACTTCAATTTCTCTTGCGGTCAAAAAATATTTATTGCTTTTGCCATGTTGAAAACTATTTAATACTTTCCTTGCAATCACGTGGCTCATCGGTGCGCCGCCGGCTAACACTTCCTGTATGCCATCAAATAATTTTTGCGGGGGTGTTTGTTTCAACAGGTATCCATTGGCACCGGCACAGAGACATTGAAAAAGTTTTTCGTCATCTTCAAAAACAGTGTACATGATCACTGATGTTTGCGGTCTTGCTTCTTTTACCATTCTTACTCCATTGATGCCGCTTTCGCCGGGCATATCAATATCCATTAATACCACATCGGGTTTAAATACTCTTGCGATGGTGGCTGCATCGTTACAATTATTGTAATCACCGGCCATTTCATATTCAGGTTGGCTTTTCAGCAGGTAAGCAAGCGATTCCCGCAACTTATCGTTGTCTTCGAATATGATGACGCGAATGGGCATTTTATCGAAATTATATTAAGTTCATTCAATTTTTAATCACTCAATTGGGTGCATTCAAAATTTTCGCATCATTAAACCCACCCCTTTGGATATTCTTTTTATTCGAAACTGCTTTCGCCCCTCCACAGGAGGGGATGCAATGTCTGCCAATTGCAGTCGCAATGAAACCTGGCACTGCGAAATCCGATTGTCATCGGATTTGAAATGCACTCTTAAGCATTTATCCTGCTAATGGAATGATGATTTCAATAAGAGTTCCTTTGCCGGGTGCTGTTTTAATAGTTGTGCTTCCTTTCCACTTACCAGTTCTGGAACGAATATTTTTTAACCCGTTCCGGTTGGTAGCAACAGAAGACTCAAATCCTTTTCCGTCATCTTTAATTTTAAAATGAAGCTTTCCACTTAGCCATTGAACATCTATCCAAACATTATTGGCCGATGCATGTTTGAGAATATTGTTCATTGATTCTTTGTAAATCAGATAGACATCCCTTCGCTGCTCCATATTGAGTTTTTTTTCTGCAACAGTTTCATCCATGGCCAGATGACAGATTGTTTTGCTGTTATCAAACAATTCAGCAGCATAGCGGCGCATACGTGTAAAGATTTCTTCTATAGAATCATTCTGGCTGTTCACACTCCAGATTATGTCGTTCAACGCCTGGCTTGTAGCTGTAACTTCTTCTCCTATTCGAAGCAAGAATTTTTCTGCCTCTACTGGTTGTCCAAGATTCTTCCGGCTGATCTCTGACAGCATATTGATGTTAGTAAGCGTAGCGCCAATATCATCATGCAGATCGGTTGCTATCCGGTTACGTACTTTTTGCAACTTCAGCAACTGCCTGATGCGATAAAGATAAAAGGCATAGAATAATAAAATTACCGTTAGACCAATCAATAAATAAAACCACCAGGTTTGCCACCAGGGAGGCCGGATACTGAATACAAAATTTGCCGGGATTCCCCATTCCTCATTCCAGCCAATTGTTCTCACTTCAAAACTGTACTTACCAGGCTGAAGACTGGCATAAGAAACATTTTGCAGGTTTGCCGGTTTGCTCCATGCTGTATCAGCGCTGCCCAGTAAACGATGGCTGTATAGAATTTGTTTTTCATTAATAAAGCCGGGAGCAGAAAACTCAAAATCCGCCTGGTTTTGATTATAGTTTAGTTGCACTTTTTTGTCAGCATGGTGTGTGTTATAATTAAAACTTGTGTCGCCTAATTTGACTGAGGTTATATATATGGGTGTGGGTGGTGTTTTCTCTATCTCGCCATCAAGAATATTGACCAAACCATTGTTTGTGGTAATCCACAATGAATGATTATTCTCCGGCAAGATTGTATTGATATGGGCAAAATAATTACTTATACGGCTGAAATTGAAAATTCGAAATCCTTTGTCTGCGGGTATTAATTTATCAATGCCCTGGTTTGATCCGATCCAGATACACCCTTTTGTATCTTCAGCAATTGTCCGGACCCAGTTTGACATAAGCCCCCGCTGGAGATTGAAATGTTGAACGGTGTATTGCCCCCTGGTATTATTACTTAATTGTACAATGCCCTGATACCTGGTTCCGATCCAGATATTTCCTTTACTGTCCTCAAACAAACTACGAACGTTTTTATCGGGTAGCAGATATGAAAAATCCTCTACAGATAAACTGATCCGGCCTATCGCTAACTCAGGATCCTGAGGTAGCGAAGGATCGGATTTATTTTTTGTATTGGTATAATGAATACGGAACAAACCATTATTCCATGTGCCAGCCCATAAATAGCCTTTTTTATCAAGAAGCAAAAAAGTGATGGAGTGAGGAAGCTTATTTTCATACCAGGATTTCCCTCCCGAACGAATAATCAATCCTTCCGGTGTGCCACTGAAAATTATTCCACCTGCATCTATTACGGAACAAAACACTACAGCGTTTGGAAGACCCGGTAAAATATAATTCATTATTTGCCGGTTACTGGTATCATATTTATCAAACCGGTTGTCGTTGGCAAAAAATAATAAGATCCGGCTATTTTGTACAAAGCCGGCGTAAAGTAAATTATGTTGTGAACTGACTGAAGAAAAGAGACCATTGGTGGCATTATATAATTGCAGGCCGGAACCGGTGCCTAAAAGAAATATATCTTTCTTGAGTGGAAGCAGAAAAGCAATCCCATTTGACGCCAACCCATTTTCCATATTGTAAATGCGGATATCATTTTTTGTAACCAGTTTTGTCAGTCCAAGGGAAGTGCCAATCCAGATATTTTTTTCTTTATCCTGATAGAGGCATGATATTTCCACAGAAGGCAGCCCATCCTTTTCAGAAAATAATTGCCAGCTATTATCCGGTTTTATTTTTACCAGACC
>JANLSA010000169.1:0-5512 GCA_031362085.1 Bacteroidota bacterium
ACCTGCCTGCCGGCAGGCAGGCACGAACCAAGGCTGAGGTACGCTTATTTCACAAAACCCATCTTTTTCAAGACCTGTTGATGAGCTTCTCCTTCAAAATATTTTTTATCATATAAATATGCAATACTCATAAGATATGCAGAAGGAAACCTTCCTTCCATTGTTTTTATTTCCCATTCATTGGCTTTTTTATTGTCACCCTGCAAATAATATATTAACGACAGTGCAAAGGGGTCCTGTACTGTATTTTGTGCAGCATATTTTAAGAACCTGTTTATTACTGTATCAGCTTTTTGTTTTTGATCGCATCTTTTATAAATGGAAGCAAGTGTACTCTGTAGTAATTCGGACCCCCATCCATCTTTTAATAATTTTTCACCGCTTGCTGCCAGCGATAATGCCTTGTCATATTCTTTCATGGAATTATGTCCCAAAGATTTTTTTATATATCCCCAAACCCAGTTGGGATGTAATTCCAACGCTTTTCCAAAAGCCTCTGTACTTTTTTTATAATTGCCGGCAAGCAGGTTCACCCATCCCAGGTTATGAAGACTGGAAATGGATATTGGATCCAGCTCAACTGCTTTGTCAGCCAGTGGCACTGCTTCTTTATACCGTCCCAGGTCCGCTAACGTGGTTGAGTACCTTATATATATTGTAGCATTGCCGGGATCGAGTTCCAGTGCTTTTTTATACGAAGCTATTGCGCCTTCCCAATCCCAATCATAGTAAAATTTTAATGCCCCTTCTGATGTATAAATATCAGCAAGTGTGGGATCAAGTGCTTTAGCGGCTTCAATGGTCGTTCTTGCTTCATCCACAATTTCTTTTTTGGATGCAGTTGAAAAAAGCCCCTGAACAATTTTTTCATTGGCAATAGCTGCATAAGCTGCTGCATATTTTGGATCAATGCGGATAGCTTCCCTGAAATGTGATAAAGCTTTTTCCGATTCTTCAGGTGTAGACCCGTAACTTAAATATCGTCCTTTCAAATATTCTGCATACGCAGCATGATTCACCTCTTTATTTTTTTCAACAGCTTTGGCATTATTTACAAGTGATATCTGCAACGGGTTCATTAATGAACTAATTATTGAATCTTCAACTTTTGAAATATCATCGCTGGTCAACTCGTATTGTTTGTTCCAAAGCTGATTCTGGTTCACGGCATCCACCAATTCGCAATTCAGAAAGTATGTATTGTTCTTTTTTTGTAAACGACCTGTCAATACAACATCCGCATTCAATAATTTTCTCAGGCTTACAATGTTACGGGATGTATCAGCTAATCCAAATGTTGCTGATCGGGCAAATACTTTTACTCCGGTATATGCGGACAGGCGGTTGATCAGGTTTTCAGGTATACCATCAGATAAAAAAAATAATGTGGAATCTTTCTGAAAGTTTTCAAAAGGAAGAATGGCCAGCGATCTTATTATTGAAGCATTTGCTTTTTTTGAAAAAATAGAATCCTTAAAAATAAACAACAGGGAAACGATGGCTATTGCAATAGCAACTGTGATGAATATTCCCTTTTTACTTTTTTGTTCAGTTGGTGTTTTCAGTTTGCCATGCATATCGCCTGGCTTCGGTACAATAAAGCCCGGATTGGATAATGCATACACTTCAATTGGTTCTTCTACATTTTTAAATTCAAATGAGCCGAGTGAACTAATTTGGAATTCAGCATTGTTTTTAACCTGGTCACGGATAGTTTTTGAAAAAAGTACCGACGAGCCTACGCCCAATGTCTCAATACGGGAAGCGATATTTACTCCATCACCATATACATCATCATTTTCAAAAACCACTTCACCAAGATGTATACCTATTTTTAACTGGAAATCTTTAGTTGCATTACAAGCTTGCTGAATTTTAATGGCCGCATTCACAGCATCGGAAGCAGTATTGAAACTTGCCATTACACCATCGCCCAGTTCTTTTATCCAACGGCCATTGTATTGTTCAATAATCGGTTTTTGAATCTCCCTGTTTTTAGTAAGGAATGCAAACGCTTTTTGTTCATCTTTTCCCATCAATGCAGTATAACCGACAATATCGGTAAACATGATAGCGGCGAGCTGGCGGATTTGCGACATTGCTGTAAGTTATAACTTTTGCGGTTGTTGCTGCGAAGAACTATGGAAGATAGATGCTGATACCGGAACATCAACATCGGTGTTATGAGCATTCTTTTTTTTGTTACTGACACAAACGCAGGCGGAGGATGTGCTATTTTGTGGTTGAGTTTACATCTATTTTTTTCGCTACACTATTTATATCTGTCGCTTCACTTAAGTCTTTTATAGTATTATCCATTTCTTCTTCCAAACCAAAGTGTTTGGCAATTTTTTGAACCATTCTTAAAATCATTGTTGATTCCTGTTCATCAAGCATATTTATCTGCAAATCAAGATTTGCTCGCTTGTCAGCTTCTTTAGTCATCCGATTTTGACTCATTAGAACTAAAAGAGTAAGAAAAATCGCTTCTAATGAAACTATAAGTGTAAGAAAACTGAATGGAAAAGGATCAAACGGAGTAATCCCTGAAATTATGTTGCTGTTTATAAAAATCCATCCTCCAAACCAAAGAACGTGAAGAATAATAAATGGAGTACTTCCTGCAAAAGCTGTGATTTTGTCAGCTATGTGCTCAATTGTCGAAAGTTTTTGAAGAGTTTCCTTTTCCAACTTCAGGATAGTTTCAATATTCTTCTGAACTGCACCTTGTGTTATTGGTTGATTTTCTAAAATCTCCTTGTCCATAATCTATTAGTTTTACGGAAGGTAGTTGTATTGAAGCATTTCTGCCAACACTCTTATCTACACAAGTTCTTGTACAGAAAGTTAATGATTTCCAATTGTAAGTTGAATAGAATAAATAAACGCATTTCAATTTTTCGGTTGTTGGTGCGAAGAACTATGGAAGAAAGATGATGATAACAGACTTGACTGCTTTTGCAAAACTGATCCGGGATGCAATCTCCGGATAACGATCGAACATTTTTTATTTTATAGAACACTAAGCACAACGGGAGTGCATGGAAGAGTTTTATTTAAGTTGCTTTTTTAATATTTCTAATTCGCTATACATTTTAGTCAAATCTGAACTTCTAATTCTAATTTGGGGTTGATTGTATTCAGGATATTCATCAAAAATCCAAACTGTTTTTGGAAGTAAAACTACTGCAGTCGGAATATCTTGGTCTACACTCCTACCATTTAAGTCATCAAGTTTCTTTCTTGCAGTTGGGATCGCTTCGTTCTTTAGCCATTCAAATTTAGTAATAAGCAATTCTTGAAAAATTGACTTTATCCTTACTTGAAGTTCATTATTTAGTTTTAGCCGAAAGCTTAACCTCGTTATAACACTATCAAGAATTGATTTGTCTGCTCCTAAGAAATAGATATTTTTAAATATTGCTTGTTTCATAGCTCTGTATTTGAATTCATCCTCTGACATGGGCTGGATAAATTTATTTGATGTATCCTTTCGTAAATTATCGTCTTCCAAATCATCATGTTCACCACCTTTTGTGAGATTTCCATTTTTAAAAGAATGCCTTTCATCTATTTCATCATAAGTTGAATATACCTCTTCGGTGGCCATGTCAGCTAAAACTTCTGTTCTGGTGTTTTTTTCATTATCAGATGAAATAGCTTTTTTGACATAATAACCATCGACAAATGATGAAGTGGCAGACAATATTGCGAATACTAAAGCAATCCACATAAATGATTTAATTGTTTTAAGCATATTTGAATTTGGTTTATCTTTTTTATTTTGAGTCTTCAACAAGAAATATGCTAAGAGGAAAACTATTGCACTAAGACCTGTTATACCAAATTTTAAAATTGCTGGGAAAAACTCAGTCATCTTATCTGTTATTTGTAAAAGTGTCATATTAATATTAATTTAAAATTAGAAATAACATTCTGCTTTACGCAAGTTCTTGTACAGAAAGTTAATGATTTTCAATTGTAAGTTATACAGAATAAATAAACGCATTTCATTTTTTTGGTTGTATTCGTTCCGATGCGTGGGGACACGCATCGGGGCGTCTTATTTTTTTACGGACACGAACCGCGGCTGAGATTATTCGGTAGTTGTTGTTAAAAACTAAGGAAGAAGGATGCTGATACTTGAATCTGCCTTCCGGCAGGCACTAATTATTGAAACTATACTCCCAGAGTCTGCCCTCGTCATTCAATTATGTGGTACTAGCTGAAAGTTATAATCCCCAGGAGAATGGAAAAATTGCAATGGTATTAATTCCAATTATCTATTTTCAGATCATGTGGCGAAGGTTTTCCTTTTCCAGTTTCTACATAATCCCGAAGGCTTAATAGAAACACGGCCCACTTCATACTGCAGTGAGCTGTAAACTCAACAGCCTCACGCCAGTTTCTGTGGCCAAAGATGATAATAATTTGATCACCCTGTTGCGACAATTGAAATGTGATATCGGTTCCAATCCATTCATCAGGCCCGGCTATACAGCTCCACCGAATTTCTATATCAGGATTGAGTGCTTTCACTTCCATAATCATTTCGCCTTTTATTTCTCCCGTCTCTGACCGGAAACGAAATTTTATCTTTCCTCCGATCTTCTCTTCGCCTTCCACTTCCTCGGTCCACCAATGCGAAATACCTTTTATCGTTGATAAAGCATCATAGACCTGACGTGCGGTGGACCTGATACCAATTCGATGAATTATGTCGACCATAATTGTATTGTTTTTATTGTTGTAAAATATTTCTGTTATCTATAAAATAAATTGGTTGATTATTATAAATCAAAGTTAGTGGGCATTGAGTTAAAGATAAAGTTATTCTAACTTCGGTTGTTGCTGCGAAGAACTATGGAAGAAAGATGCCGCCCTCTTCATTCAATTATGTTGTACTTGCTGTGGGGCAAGATGCCGGGCGGACTGGAAATTTCATTCATCATAATTTAATCCACCTAAGTCTCATTTTTTTATTCTCTAATTTTTCGTGAGCAGTTAATATTAAAGTGTCGTTTATAAATTCAAAACTTCGTATCAATTTAGTCCCCCAATTTTTAGGCTCAGTTGCAGAAATCCTGGTATGCTCAATTGTCGAATCATTAATAATTTTATAGTCAGCAAAATAAACAAAGTTTGATTGATAAAATCTTGTTAGCTCCTTCAGGCTTTCATGATCTAAGCTGTCTATGTTTTTATTGGTGTCAAAATCTTTATAATCCCTGGGATAGAGGTGAACACTCATATGTCCCTTTCCATCATATTGGATAAATCCATCTGCATCCTTTCCTCTCCATTTATCTGCATTCCATTTTCCTGAAATGGAGTCAAACGATTCAAACTTGTCAAGCCGATACGTTCCGTTAAACTTGTCATCAATTGTTTGCTTTGTGGTGCAACTAAAAATTGTCAGGAGAATTAGTAGTCCAGATCCCAATATTATTTTATCCATTGTCTTTATTTTTATCACTTTCAATTGAAATTTTCTCTCTTTTTTTTTATTTTT
>JANLSA010000174.1:0-2819 GCA_031362085.1 Bacteroidota bacterium
TATGGTTGAAAACATCTTCAAAAATCTTAAGTATCCATCTTTTTTCTTTTCCTGCAAGGGTTTGATATTCGGGATTCGTTAATTTATCTAAAGCTGTTTCTAAGTCATTTGCATTTTTAAAATTTCCATTGAAATGAAAATTTCCTTTAATATCTTTTTCAATAATTTGAACATTATTATCCGCAATCAATTTTTTTAATAGTTGCGATTCTTCTACAGATTCTTTGGGAATAGAATTCTTTTCGAGAAAACCCGGTAAATTTTTATTTGGATAAAGAATGTAACTGTATTGGTCCTGACGGAACAAAGAACTTTTTTCCAGTGCATCCAAAAGTTCAAATGACTCTTCGGCAGAAAGATAACCTGAACTAAGTACACCTACCTGGCCCTCCAGCATTTCACTTAAGTGAGAAATTTGAACCGAGTCATTATCAGAACTCATCAAATTGTAAGCATGATATAAATGATCTTCTCTTTTATTTGCTTTTATTGAATGTTCTAAAAACTGGATGGTGGTTTCAATAAACTTTAAAAATTTTTGTAATGATATTGATGACTTATTGCCTGAAAAACCAACATTGTATATTGTATTTCTGAAATCACTTCCTGCTTTTCCCAAACCATCCATTACAGATTTACGGTCTTCATCATTTATGTTGCCGGATAAAAGTGGTTTGTATTTTTCAAGAGTATCAGCAATTGCAAGAAAGCATTTCGAAAGTTCAGAAGAAATTTCAATTTGTTCTTTTTGAGAAACGGAAACTATTTTATTGAGAAAGGTTAAAAATCTTCTTAGATAATACAATGTAACCATGGATACGCCATTCCCAACTAACGCATTGTTTGCATCATTCCATTCAGGACGTTGTGTGTTCATCCAAATACCTGCTTCCGGAATAAAATTGGATACTTTTGCTAAAACAGCAGCCAGGATTTTTTCAATAAAATTTACATGGTGAATTTCTTTAATTGAGCTTCCCAACAATGCACCATCTGCCCCGTTTTTATCGCATTTCTCCCGGGTACGCTTGTCGGATGAATGGTCAAAAATAATGGTGTCTTTAGGGTTCTTAAGAATTTCTTCATACGATTTTATTCTGTACGGAACATTGGCATAAACAAAATAGTCTTTGTCAAATAAATTTTCTAAAGCACGGGGTCGATGGTTTTCAATAAATTCCAAAAATTTCAGGAGATAAATAATTTGATGGTCGCCCCAATAGCCAATATACGACCAGGGATTGTCCGGCTCAATCGTTTCCCAATCAAAACCGTCTTTTGTAACACGATAAGGATTATATCCATCGAAAGTGGTAGCGTTAAGAAATTTAAAAATCATTCCTTCAGCAAATTCAGGGTAGGAGTGTGCAAGAGCTTCCCAGTTTTGAAATATATCTCTCCAGTTTCCCTGGTAATCTAAAATTTTGGAACCATCCAATTCACTCTTAGTATTGATGGAAAACTGGTTCCATGGCCGGCTGGGGTCACCATGTCTCCGGCTGAATTTCAGTGGCAGATATTCGGTGGCCAACCGTTCGAAGTTTATATTTTCAGATTTTTCAACAACATTTCTCAACTCAAATACCGAAAACTTTTCAGGTAGTTGCTGAAGTTGTAACAGGGTTTCTTCATAAACTTTTTGATTGGCTTTTTGAAGGTAGTTTGTGAAATCCCATTTTTCAATTTGATAGTTGAAATCAAAAATCCCTCCACGCATAATATTGAATAGTACATTTGAAAAATGACGTGTATCCCGCAAATCATCAGCGGTAAACTGTAAAGCGTCAGCGGTTGCATTCAGTTCTATCAGGTTTTTAGTACCTGAATCAATATCCTGTTCAATTATTTTAATAAGGTTTTTGCTATTTTCTATAGTTTCTGAAAGACTACAAATAGACGAATGCGTTTGATTAACGTTGGCAATAATCATCCAACTCTTCTCAGTATTTGGGGAGAGTTCTATTTCATTATAAATAAAATATGCTCCCTTTTCTCCTTTTATATCTGTTTCCTCATTAATATCCTGATTGTTTCTAAAATTTTTCAACTGTGTTGAAGAAAGCAAATGTTTCGGTTCATCAAAACCAATCGACCATACTATATTCGCTTTTAAGGCTTCGCTTGGCTCGGCCTTATCAACTATTATAGCGCTTAAAGCAAAAATCCCAATCCCATTTTCTTTCTGCAATTCACTTCTTTTATAAGCATCAGCAAGATTGCTCACATTACGCTGCAGCTCACTTCCCACACCATAAGGAACTATATTCTGGATACCATCTAAAATTGAGATCTTAATTTTTTCCTTTGCCTGATTGATCAGCGTAGATTTTTTTACAAACCCAAACATGTCGCTCGTATTCCATTCATACCTGAAACTTAATTCCAAATCATGATTTATTTCTTCAAAAATGATCTTATTATTATATACACTTTTGTACAAATTCCGGCTAACCTTGTACATGCCAAACATCCTTTCAGAAAAGGGTTCCCATATAAAAGTTTTAGTATCCTTTTGAATACGGAAAATAGATTTACTTCCCGTTAAATCCGCTGATTCAGTTATTTTATCATCTGTATAATAGGGTAACAGTGAATAATCCGGATTCTTCCGGCCGGCAGTAATCCCTCCGTTGCTGGAAACAAACATCCAATGGTTTGAATCGCTTACAATGCTCATAAAAAAGGGGCGCATTGCATCCACATTAGAAATCCTGTAAAAATTTTCGTTATCAATTTCTACAGGATCCAATTTTATTTTTTCATCCGTGGCCATATTTATCATTCAATATTTCAGTTAGTAAAGGTTAAGTGTTCCGGGC
>JANLSA010000260.1:0-4984 GCA_031362085.1 Bacteroidota bacterium
TGGTAAACTAAATGGAGACTATGTAGTGTTTGATCCTACAGGGCGGCAGGCAATTCCAGCTTTTACCAATGCGCAGCGTTTGGGTATTGGTGCACCGGTGGTGGATATTGTAAGAGCTATTATACAAGTAAACAAAAAACCGAACCCACCTAAAAAAATACCGGAGAAAAAGAATCCAAAGGTGGCTACCTGAATGAAATAATATTTACTGTAACCGTTTTATTTTTTCTCGTCTCTTTCAACTGTGATACTACATTCAGTAACCAATGCGGCAACGGCACCTACTGCAGCCATAATTGGTGCAAGCACAGCACCTACTACTCCGAATGTAAGAGGAAACGACATGATTTCTTTACCCGCTTTATCATGTATGGTAATCTTTCTTACGTTTCCCTCAGCAATCAGTTCTTTTATTTTCTTAAGTAACTGTTCACCATTTATGGTAAATGTTTCTTTAAATGTATTTGACATAGCTTTTATCTTTTAAATGTTTTTATTTAACACGAAAGTTAGTTCAGTTTTGTTGCTTTTAATTTTCTCCATCATACAGTTTCGTTTTTCTCCCTTTTTTATTAACCCATTTATTGAGTTTATAAGTTAAATATGCAGACCCGATACCAACTAATGCACCTGCTAATACATCACTGGGATAATGAACACCCAAATCCATTCGTGAATATCCTACAAGACTTGCCCACAAAAAAGAAGGTGCTATAACATACCATTTTGGAAAGACAATACTCAACGAAGTTGCCGTAGCAAAGGCATCGGAAGTATGTCCGGAGGGAAATGAATAACTTCCACCTAACGTTAATTTTTCTATATCGGAATATGTTTTAAATGGACGGTCTCGTTTTACAATATATTTTAAAGCAGGTGTAATAAAAGAAGAAACTAAAAATGTTTCCCCAATAAAAACTCCTTTTTCTTTTAAATTTTTATCGCCATTGATTAAACCAACAGCATACACAATAATGGGTGTTGCAAAACATACCGGACTTACACTGTTGGTAATATTTTTAAATGTCCGGTCTAGCGATTTATTTCTATGCAAATTTATATCCCTCAAAATGTTTATATCAAGATTTTGAGCATTTAGAAAACTGGTAATAAACAGAAATGTTATTAAACAGTTCGCTTTTGTAGAAATTGTAATTTTCATGTTTTCAAAATTGTCAAATTTTGAGGTGCGTCAAATTATTGCAGGGAATGTCTTTTTTCCGAAAATTGTTGAAGCCTGGTTTGCGATTCACTGATTTCAGTATCTGCCGAAGATAAAAAATGATGAATCATTCCCGGATGATAGCAACAAATACGGATTAACCAACAACAGATATGAACCCGGATTTTTTAAATGAATCAATACTCCGGGCAGTCAGCGAGTCAAGCTCCGGGAATATATTTTCATCCACCTTCTTAAAATTAAAACAGGTTTTGCCCTGCATACGTGCCTTCAATTCTTTAGACAGCCCATCCAATAATTTTGTATTTCCATATACTCCCATCAGGTGATAACTGACATACCCTTTTCCTATTTCAACCCAGGCAACCGGCATGGCAGGCTTTTTCATTTTACCGCCCCATATTTTTAAAGTAGCTGGTCCTATTTGTGCATACAAACCGTATTTTGTATTTGTATCCGGTTTTACCGTAAAAGGCCCTGAATATTTCTGCAATATTTCTTTCAGGCTTTTAAATACTATTTCAAATTCGTTAGGCATTCTTTTTGCTAAAGTACATCATTGTATTAATTCTTCCGGCCTTCCAATTACACTGCGATAAAAAAAAATCAATAACAAGAGTTACAATTCTATTTACAGGATTTACTCATTAATAAATATGACAATGAAAAGCACCCATACAGTTATCTGCAAAACCCGTTTTATTGCAGCTATTTTTCTTTTTGCTGCTGCAACAACTTATTCTCAAACTGATTTAAAGAACTGGAATACGGCTCAACTGAATCTATCGTTAACTAAAAAACTGGACCTGCGGTTATCACACCTCAGGGCTTTTGATATTACGAATGGTTATAAAAGCGATTTTAATCAATCGTCGGTACATTTAAGTTATGACCTTACCAAAAAAATCGATGTGTCTGCCGGTTATACATTCGGTGGTTCTAATTCACTTACGGATGGCGGTAGCAGAATATCTGCTAAACTGGGTTATAAAATAAAACTGGCTGATGTGTTAAGCTGGTCAAATTCAGTACAGGGAGAAATACATTCATTGAGTGAAACCCGCTACCATTACCGGATCATTTATTCCACAAGATTATCGCCAAGGAAACGGCTGGAGTTTCTGAACTTATCTCCGTCTCTCAGCTATTCACTTTTTTATAATATAGGTGGTAGCCCGATTCAATATTATGATAGCAAGACAGGTGCCCCGACCGTAAAACAAACACCGGATGGGTTTCATCGTGGACGTTTTATTATTAATCTTAACTCAAAAATAACCAAACATTTTTCGGTTGGTATATATTATATGATGCAACGGGAGTTTAATCTTTTTACCAGCGAGTTTCGCAAAATGAATATTACAAAACCAATAACAGGGAAAATTGTAAGGGCTTTTGATAATTACAACGTACTGGGTCTTTCGCTGCAGTATGATATTAACCTGTATGCAAAAAAGAAATAATTGAAATCGCTTAAATAATTAATATATGAAAACCCGAATTAAGAAGAGCTATATCTGCAGAGATATAAGAAGTCACCAGATTAACCTGGAAACAGATATTTCCTATCAGCCGCAGGTGGGCGATGTGGGTGTGTTTGAAATAATTAAACTGGGGAAGCATAAAAATATACAGGGAGATATGAAGCGGAATATCACAATCCTGCCGGGAGACAGAATAATGGCGGCTTTTGGAACCCGGTATGCCACCGAGCAATTTGAAGGATATGTACCTGCAGATTGTAATCGTGAATTACATATTTTAGGTGCCGGAGGTACTGTGGGTGTTATTGAAAGTATGCATGAGAAGTTTATTGATATCGGACCTACTACGCTCAAATTTGTTGGTACCGTAACAGACGACAAGGGACAGGTAATAAATACAAAAGCAATGTACCGCCAGCAGTTAAAAGGATTCAGTGGCCAGGCAGCAATGAGTACAAAAGTTATTTTGTCTGTTGGGTCATCGATGGATAGTGGTAAAACAACTTCAGCAGCTTACCTGGTGAGGGGTTTACGAAAAGCCGGACATGCTGTTGCCTTCATTAAACTTACCGGAACTGTTTATACAAAAGATTGTGATTTGAATTATGACCTGGGTGCAAATATTACTTCCGATTTTGGAGACCTTGGTTTTCCATCTACCTACCTATGTGATGAACAGGAATTGCTTGATTTATATGAATCATTACTGAAAAGAGTAATGATTATTAATCCAGATTATGTTATCATGGAAATTGCAGATGGCCTTTATCAACGGGAAACAAAAATGTTGTTGAATAATCACAACCTGATGGACACTATTTATGCCGTATTATTTTCTGCCGGTGACAGCCTGGCTGCCATCAATGGCATAAATATATTGCATAGTTGGGGCATACACCCATTTGCGATTAGCGGTTTACTTACTGCAAGTCCTTTATTAATAAAAGAAGTAAAAGAAAATTGTGAACTGCCGGTATATACCATAAATGACTTGTCTGTGAATGCAAATGAGATAGTCGGAAAAAATATCGGTTCTTTGCATTATACACAACGCAGGTTAGTCATGGCTTCCTGAATTTAATTTTTTATAGAGTGAAACTTAAAAGCAAATTAGCAACAACATATATTCATAAAAACAGGGCTGCATTATCCCTCATCATTCTTATTGGTGTACTGCAGAGCTGTGTCAGTTTTTTATTACCCGTTTCCATTGGAGAATTTTTTTCATTGCAGTTCCAGGCAGGTAGCAGTAAGGGGCGTTTATTACAATTACTGGGAATTCATTTTTCTACTTTACAAGGCTTCTTCCTGTTTTTTTTCCTGTTATTGTTAGTGAAGGGAATTACTTCTTTAGTGGAGCAGTGGTTGAGTTTTAAAGAAGGAGAGAAGTTTGTGAAAATAACACGGGAACAGCTTTTTAATGTACAGATGAATCAGGATGCAGAAGTTTTCCAACGCAAAGCTTACGGTAATTATTTATTACGTTACAGTAATGACCTGAAAGCGGTTAAAAATTTTCTGATCGATGGAGTATTGAGTATGTTAAAAAATTCGATATTTCTCCTGGTTGGTTTTATTTTATTAGGGATAATTCATTTTCAATTGACAGTTTACCTGGTTATTATTTTTTCAGTTTTTGTTACTGGTATATTTTTCCTGGCTGATTATCAGAAGCGTTTTATTCAAGGAAGCAGGGATAAGAGAAGCAATTTGCTGGCATTTGTTACAAAAAGTTTTAGCCGGTTTACACGAATTAAAGAGAATAATACAACGGATAATACTATCAGCAGGTTCCATGAAAAATCGGGCCAGTTATATGAAGCGAATTTAAAAAATTATCAGTTAGAAAGTTTTCAGCAAAGCATCATTCCATTTCTGCAATATAGTATGTTGGGTGGGTTATTATTTTTAAGTACCGTACTTACTCCTTCTTTACTACATGGAGATGCTCTTGTTTTTGTCCTGGTTACTTTAATGTTATTTTCTTCGATGCGGAAAATTTTAAAAGTTCCGGGTGTATTAAATAAGGGAAATATCTCTCTTCAGAAAATAGAGGAAATATTAGAGCAGCATTCCGAGCCTGGAAAAAAAATCACAAAGGAAATCGTTTTAACTGAAGGATAAATGATTCTGAAACTCCGCTGAGTTCTCAAAATAAAAAAAGCAGAATAGTTTCCAGTGGAAGGGGTAAGAGTGGTTTGTTTCTCATCTAAAAGTAAGACCAGGTGCTAAGCATTATCTTCGAAAAAAATTATTTACTTATTCATATGAATGGTTCATACCAAAACCGATTCATTAAACATATGCCCGTATTTTT
>JANLSA010000277.1:0-6610 GCA_031362085.1 Bacteroidota bacterium
GAATCCATTGCAGGAAAGATCAGTACCGGGGAAATAGTAATAATAACAGCTATAAAGAATATGAAGCTTTTTGTAAAACCGATTCATCACAGTTAAATTAAAAATCATGGAAAATTATCCTGTACTACCCATTGCGATTATCTTATTTGTATTAATGATTCTAAGCAGTGCTATCCGCATTTTGCGTGAATATGAAAGAGGCGTTATTTTTCGTCTTGGCCGGTTAATTGGTGGCGATGGATTAAAAGGCCCGGGGCTTATTTTTCTGATACCGGTTATTGATAAAATGGTAAAAGTAAGTCTGCGCACTGTAGTGCTGGATGTTCCACCGCAGGATATCATTACATCAGATAATGTTTCCATCAAAGTAAATGCAGTGGTGTACTTCCGTGTGATAGACCCTCAGAAAGCAATTGTACAGGTCGAAAATTTTTTAGCTGCTACTTCACAGATTTCACAAACTACGTTGCGCAGTGTGCTGGGACAATCAGAATTGGATGATCTTCTTTCGCAACGTGAAAAAATTAATCATCGGTTGCAACAGATTATTGATTCGCAAACAGACCCCTGGGGAATAAAAGTTTCTAATGTGGAAGTGAAACAAATTGACTTACCACAGGAAATGCAAAGGGCAATGGCTAAGCAAGCCGAAGCAGAAAGAGAACGCCGTAGTAAAGTAATTGCTGCTGAAGGAGAATTCCAGGCTTCACAACGATTAGCTGATGCAGCAAAAATTCTGGCAGGCGAACCCAGTGCATTAACGCTTCGTTATTTACAAACATTACGGGAAATTGCAACTGAAAATAATTCAACAACTATTTTCCCTGTTCCAATTGATTTGCTGAAACCGTTTTTGAAAATGGGTGGAAAGACTGAGTCGTAAGATGTTCTTGTTTTGTTACAGAAGATTTTTGCCATGATAAAAACTAAATGGCAACAGGCATATTTAAATGAAATCGAAAAACGGATAGTCACAATCAGTCTCCGGTTATGTACTAAATTTTCCTCCCTTATATTCGCATCTTTAGCAGGACAATTAGTCCGTAACTTTATACATTACTCAGCATTAATTATTGAATGGCAAACATCATCGATTTAAAACTTCCACGAGCTATTGCAGATGCATTGCGTATCCCAAGAAATGATGCAAGAAGACAACAAATCCGGGTGTTAAAAAAATTGCTGAAGAAAGCAAGGTTTACCGAGTTTGGTCAGCAATACCATTTTGATGATATCATGATGAGCCGGCATGCGGGCAAAAGTTTTCAGGAGCATGTGCCGATTCATGATTATAATAAAATTTACGAAGCATGGTGGAAGAAAACACTGGAGGGTGTGCCGGATGTAACATGGCCCGGAAAAATAAAATATTATGCACTCAGCAGCGGCACCTCGGAATCGGCAAGTAAATATATTCCGATCACAAAAGAATTGCTGCGCAGCAATACAATTAATTATATAAAACAATTTATATCCCTTTTTAATTACGAACATCTGCCACGCAATGCAATGACAAAAGGATTTCTGATGCTGGGCGGTGCTACTGATTTACAAAAAGGAAAAGCGGGTTGGTTTGCTGGCGATCTGAGTGGCATACTAGCCAAGAAAAGACCCTTCTGGTTTCAAACTTTTTATAAACCCGGCGGACGGATAGCCGATATAAAAGACTGGAATGAAAAACTGAATGAAATAGTAGAGCATGCTAAAGAATGGGATATTGGTTATATCGTTGGCGTGCCGGCATGGTGCCAGATGTGTATGGAAATGGTGATTGAACATTACAAGATTAAAAATATACATGAGATATGGCCCAACTTTTCCTTCTTTGTTCATGGTGGTGTCGCATTTGAACCGTATAAAAAAGGATTTGAAAAATTGTTGGGCAAGCCAATTATTTATATTGAAAATTATTTAGCCAGCGAAGGCTTTTTGGGTTACAAGCATCGTGAAAATGCGAAAGGCATGCAACTGATTATTGATAATAATATCTTTTTTGAATTTGTTCCTTTTGATGATAAAAATTTTGACAGCGAAGGCACCATACATGAAAACGCCGAAGCAAAGATGATTCATGAAGTGGAAGAAGGAAAAGATTATGCAATACTCATGAGTACGAATGCCGGTGCATGGCGCTATTTGATTGGCGATACCGTACGTTTTGTTGACAAAGAGAAAGCAGAAGTAGTAATAACGGGACGAACCAAACATTTTTTAAGCCTGGTAGGCGAGCACCTGAGTGTAGAGAATATGAATAAAGCGATTGAGCTGGTGAGTGAAGAATTCAATATTTCAATTCCTGAATATACTGTTGTTGGTTTTCCTTACGAAGGTTTTTTTGCACATAAATGGTATGTAGCCTGTAATGATGCAATTGATATTGACAAACTGTGCAAACGGATAGATGAAAACTTACGGGTGTTGAATGATGATTACGCCACTGAACGGGACAGCGCATTGAAAAAAGTTTTTTTAGAACAACTGCCTGAAGAAAAATTTTTGAAGTTCATGGAGTTGAAAGGCAAATTGGGCAGTCAGCATAAATTTCCAAGAGTAATGAAAGGGAAAATGCTGGATCAATGGAATAAATTTTTAGAGACCGGGAGCATCTGATTTTTTCTTTTTAACAATATATATTTCTATCAGATAGTATGCTTTTGTACTTTGAAGTATGAAACAACTGCTGTTTATTTTTTTCTTCTTTATTTTCAGCACGAATTGTTATTCTCAGCCGCAGATTCAGCTTCACCTGAAAAAGAATGGCTATGTAAAAAAAAGAATCCAGGTAGGAGATGAGATTTCAGTTTTTACGAATAAGCAGGAAATTTTTAAAGGCAATATTTTTAATTTAACCCGGGACAGTATTTATTTCAGATTTGCAACCGTGGCACTTAGTACAATCACGGCTATTAAATTCCCGGGTAAAAAGAAATCGTCATTTCAATTAAACGGAATTGGATTGGTAACACTGGGAGTTGCTCTAACTACAGCAGGTCTTATTGCCTCCGGATGGAAGGAGTTTCCTGAAGCACTGGGGATAGCAGCTGCTATTGGTTATACTCCTTACCTGTTTCAACTGGTAAAATTCGTTTCTTTTAAAAAATATAAATATAATTTAGGCAAGCATTACACCCTTCTTGTATGGGATATCAGATAGTTTTTCAGCAATCCTTATCTTGTGCTGCATGGCCATCAAAAAAAAATCTTCATCAAAAAAAATTTCGCTCCGCAAAATTGTAAAAGCAATTGTTACCGTCAGTCTTTGCATACAATTGGTTTTTGTTATCTATTTCTTTTTTAAAGTAACGGAGTATATGCCGGATGGCAACACGGCAAAAATAAAATTGAATATTTCTCTTGTTGTATTTGCTGCCATTCTTTTTGCTTACTTCAAATGGCTGCGAAAAAATAAAATAATAAACAAATTGGCAAATAGCTGTTTTCGTTTTGTTTTATACCTGCATGCATTTACATTAGTTTATATCGTTATTTTAAAATGGATTAACCCACCGGTAACAATTACACAACTAACTAACCTGGTAAATGGGAATGGATTGAAAAGAGATTACGTCAGCTTCAATCGTATTTCTTACAATGCAAAGCTATCCGTGATATCGAGTGAAGATCAGTTATACCCCGATCATAACGGGTTTGACTGGAATGCAATTAAAAAAAGTATAACCCCATCAAAGAAAAAAAGAAATAAAAAGAAAAAGCTACCGCCGGGAGCCGGTGCAAGCACAATCAGTCAGCAAGTGGCGAAAAATGTTTTTCTGTGGCAGGGTAAATCGTATATACGCAAAGGGCTGGAAGCTTATTATACTTTTATGATTGAAAATATTTGGGGTAAAAGAAGAATTCTGGATGTTTATCTTAATTGTATTGAAATGGGGAAAGGAATTTTTGGAATTGAAGCTGCTTCCCAATCTTATTTTAATAAACCGGCCAGTCAATTGACAAGACAGGAGGCAGCCCTGATTACAGCTTGTTTTCCCAATCCGAAAATTTATTCGGTAAAACCGGTTTCACCATTTGTTGCTTATAAAAGCGGCTGGGTTATGAGCCAGATGAACAATATTGAAGATGATGAAGACATACAGGATTTAATTAAAAATTAATAAGCAAGTGTTTTATTTCTACCGAATCACTCAACAGTCAATTTTATTTTCTCACTATTATGTGTGGCGTTATAACCCGGTACTTGTATCGAAAAAATAAATGAATAATTCCCTGGCTGTAACTGCGGATTTATAGATACAGAAAAATCATTTGAATTTATTTTTTGTAAGGTCAAGGGAAGCAATATTTCTTTTACCATTTTATTATTATTAAAAACAAATAATTTAATGGGGGCCTGAAATGATTTATGCATAAAAATATACATCGAATAGTTTTCCGGAATCCGGGCCCATGCCTTTAATATAAATGACTCATCCTTTTTTACCGAATACGCAAACTGAGAAGGTTCAAAAATTATTTTAGCAAAAGATATAAATGCAGAATCATATCTGAAGCCAATATTTCCAATCGGAGTTTTCAATGAATCTTTAAAACGGTTTAATCTATAGATGTCCAAAAAATACACGGGTTTGTTAAATAATGAATCTTCCACAGGCCAGTAATTAAAATTGTTTCTGTGTTCGCCTGCATCATTCTGTGAGTAGGTCATTTGCCCGCTGTAAAACCAATACTTCGCTGCCCGTTGATGAGAGTTACTGAAAACAACCGGCAATCCTTTTGTAATTTCTTTCATTTGCGGGGTCCATGTTTTCCACGCATGATATCTTGTTTTAATATCTTTTATTGGCAATAGATCTATAATCATTATTAATCTTACAAACAAAACCAGTAAAAGAGTTATTGGTAATAACCGGAACAGCCATTTTTTTAAATTTATTTTTTCGTTTAAGTATTGATGGCTTAAAACGATAAGCGGAATTAAAGCCGGGCTGGTCCAGTTGCCTTCAACCTTACCCCGAAAAGAACTAAGCAGAAAAAAAAGATAAATTCCAGCCATCATCCACTTCAATGCTTTTTCAGTTTGTGTTTTTGTTTTGTATAAAAATGCAGCGGGTAGTAAAATAAATCCAGCTATTGGGCCGGCTAATAAAATTTGTGATGCAAGGAAATCGGTTGTAAAGGAAAATTGATAAGTATTTACATTGCTTTCAAATAAATGATAGCGGAAACTGACCCAGTTATGATGCCATTGCCATACCAGGTGCGGACTGAATAAAATTAATGCAAAAACACCGGCAATATAGATATGGGGTTTTCTAAATAATTTTATGTTTGACGATAACACAAATACTACAATCAATAAGGCGTGGTATTTGGTATAAAAAAGCAGGGCTATTGAAATGCCGAGCAACAACGTATTTCTCCAACTTTGATTTTTTAAAAAATATTGAAAACATAAAAAAAAGAATGCAGTAAAAAACAATAAAGGAATATCGGGTACGGCCGTAAACCCGGCTAATTGTAAAACGGCGATAGAAAGAGTAATAGCATAAAACAGAACTTCATTTTTAGTAACTAATAATTTTTCAATAATTAAGAGGGTAAGAGCATTAAGCAATAACGGAAACAAACGTACGCCCAGTTCATTCGGAAAAATTGTATAACCCATTTTAATCAAAATTGCAATCATGGGGGGATGGTCGAAATAACCGAAGGCGGGATATTTTGAATAGACCCAGTAATAGGCTTCATCATCCTGCAATTCTGTATACCATGCCTGGATGAATGCAAGAATAATCCATACAATGTAAAAAAGGATGCGGTGATGTTTCCGGAAAAAAGAGTTCATGTATATTCACGAAAGTAACAACAAATTATTTCTTAAACAGGTTATCCGTAGCGCTGATTGCTTTATCCAATCTTTCTTCATATCCGCCACTGATATCCACCCAGGGTACGGATTGATTTGTCAATAAATTTTTATAAATATGATAAAGCTTTTCCCGGGTTACTAAGTCAGGGTATTCACGCAACTCATCTTTTACCCAGGGCAAATCAACATTGCACAACAGATACAAATCATATTTTCTACTTTCGATTTGTTCAGTTATCCATTTATGACTTTTACCAAAAACAAATTCGCACCATACTTTCATTACATACATATCTGTGTCGATGAAGAGAAGTGAGCCTTGCCTGCCGGCAGGCAGGTAGTGAGTGGTGAGTTTATGCAACGATTCTGATTGTTGATTGCCAACTGCTGATTGTTGACTGATTTCTGCAGACTGAATACACTCCTCTTCCAAAGCAATCTGCCCTTTTGCAATTTTTAATAAATCGGCATACGTGTAATTCATTCCGTTTTTCAATAAATATTCTCTTGCAAACTCCGGGCACCAGTTTGCATGATAATGAAGGGACAATTGTTTGCACAACGTACTCTTGCCTGTACTTTCAGGCCCAATAATTACAATTTTTTTTATTTCGTTTTTTTTGGCGATTGTCAAAATTAACCGGAACAAACGATAAAAACGATTGATAATTGAAGCAATATTGAATTCACTATTTTTACCCGGTATTTTTATAAAACGAAAAAAATGAATGTAAATACAATGCGGAAAGTGGATCAATGGGCAGGCGTTCCACTTTGTTT
>JANLSA010000290.1:0-4374 GCA_031362085.1 Bacteroidota bacterium
TCACAGACATAAAAATTTATTTTGTAGTGTGGATCAGAATTGTAACTTAGTGCCAGAATTTAATGGGTTAGTAAGTAAGGGGGTCAATCGTAAGATTGGCCCTTTTATCTTGTAAAATGCTAAAGGCATTCTCTGCAAACATCGTTTCTTCTTTCTGCTCCTATTTATTTTTTCAATCAATTTATTTTTCATCTATTTAATTAATTGCATTTTTAAGAAAGTGTAATTACTAACTTTATTTTTATGAGTAAAGTGAAAACAAGTTTTTTTTGTCAGAACTGCGGATATGAGACAGTTAAATGGGCAGGTCAGTGTCCTTCTTGCAGTCAGTGGAATACATTTGTTGAAGAAATAATTCAAAAGGATACAGCAAAAAATAATAATGGATGGAAGGATTATAATGCTGAACCCAGAACTGAAAGAACAATTCAATTAAATGAAATAATAACAACCGGAGAAAAAAGATTACTTACAGCGGATGCTGAATTAAATCGTGTGTTAGGTGGTGGCATTGTTGCGGGTAGTATTGTTTTAGTTGCTGGCGAACCTGGTATTGGCAAATCAACTTTGTTTTTACAAAATGGGTTATGGATGAAAGACACAATCGTTCTTTATATAAGTGGTGAAGAAAGTGAGTTGCAGATTAAAATGCGTGCAGACAGATTGCAATTAAAAAATGAAAAATTTTATCTCCTTACAGAAACATCCACGCAGGTAATTTTTCATGAAATAAAAAAATTAAAACCACAGTTAATAATCATTGATTCTATTCAGACATTACAGACGCCTTATATCGAATCATCGCCAGGCAGCGTTTCACAAATCAGAGAATGTACATCCGAATTTCAACGGTTTGCAAAAGAAACGAATACCCCTGTTTTTTTAATTGGCCACATAACCAAAGATGGAAGTATAGCCGGTCCAAAAATTCTTGAGCATATGGTGGACACGGTTTTACAGTTTGAAGGCGATCGTCATCATGCATACCGGATTTTAAGAACACTTAAAAACCGTTTTGGCAGCACTTCAGAATTGGGTATTTACGAAATGACAGATGCAGGAATGCGGGGAGTTTTAAACCCCAGCGAAATTTTAATTACACAAAAAGAAGAAAATTTAAGTGGAATTGCCATAGCTGCAATGATGGAAGGAATGCGACCCTTATTAATAGAAGTGCAGGCATTGGTTACCCAATCTGTTTATGGTACACCGCAAAGAACTGTAAGTGGATTTGACTTAAGACGATTACAACTACTACTTGCCGTATTGGAGAAAAGAGGGGGATTTCATTTTGGCGTAAAGGATGTTTTTTTAAATATTGCGGGTGGATTAAAAGTAGAAGACCCTTCAACTGACCTTGCTATTATTTGTGCATTGCTATCTTCCTATGATGATACGCCGCTACCTCAGCAAATTTGTTTTGCTGGCGAAGTTGGATTGAGTGGAGAAATCAGAGCAGTAAACAGGATAGAACAAAGAATTGCTGAAGCAGAAAAATTGGGATTTGAAAAAATTATTATTTCTAAATACAACCAGAAAGGAATTGGGAAACAAAAATTCAACCTGCCTGACCGGCAGGCAGGCATTGAAGTAATTACAATGGGAACGGTAGAAGAAGTATATAAATTATTGTTTTAATTTTTTATGATTCATTTAAAAGAAATAAAGGAATCAATTCTACAAATGGTATTTCCGCATGTATGCAGCGGATGCGGAAGTGATTTATTAAATATCGAATCTTCCTTATGTATGCGTTGCATTCATGCATTGCCCGAAACAAGTTTTGAAAAACATGCCGGCAACCCGGTTGAAAAAATATTCTGGGGCAGGTTGAAATTGGAAAGTGCAGCTGCCACTTATTATTTTACAAAAGAATCAATGGTACAGCATCTCATGCATCAGTTTAAGTACAAAAACAATAAAGATTTGTGTTTGCAAATGGGAAGAATGATGGCTCAAAATTTTAAACAGTCAGGTCGCTTTATAGTAGATGCTTTGATCCCATTACCCCTGTTCCCAGGGAAAGAAAAAAGACGAGGGTATAATCAGGCAACATTATTATGCGAGGGTATGGCAGAAATAATTAAGGTCCCCGTTTTAAACGATGTAATAATAAGACCAGAACATACAGAAACTCAAACCAAAAAAGGAAGAGTGGAAAGATGGAAAAATATGGATGGTAAATTTTTTATTATTAAGCCAGAAAAAATTTCTGGCAAACATTTGTTGTTGGTAGATGATGTAGTAACTACCGGTGCTACTTTGGATGCCTGTGGTACAGAGCTATTGAAAGCTGAAAATGTGAAATTGAGTATTGCAACACTTTGCTTTGCTTCCCGCATTTAAACCTCACCCCCGCCCATCTCCGAAGGAGAGGGGCATAGTGGAAAATCAAAATACTTCAACTATTTTTGAACTCCATGAAGATAACCAGTATTCTATCCATAATCATTTTGCTGATTTTAAATTCCTGTAAAAAAGATACTTTCATTACAACATCGGATGCAAGAGTTACCATTACTGCCGACACCTTAAAGTTTGATACAGTGTTTGTAACATCCGGCTCCACTACACAATATTTTATTATTAAAAATGATAATAATCAGAAATTAAAAGTTTCATCTGTAAAATTGTTAGGCGGTAATTCTTCTTTATTTAATATAAATGTGGACGGAATTGTTGGCCCCGAAATTCAGAATATTGAAATAGATGCCAAGGACAGCATCTATGTTTTTGTACAGGTAAATGTAAATCAGAATGCAAATAATCTTCCGTTTGTTATTCGTGACAGTATTAATATAAATTATAATGGGAATAATAAATTAGTTCAGTTGGAAGCCTGGGGACAAAATGCACATTTCTTCCGCAATAGAACAATAACAACAAATGAAATCTGGAATAATGATTTGCCGTATGTCATCCTCGGTTCTTTATTTGTGGATGTAAATAAAACCCTGACCATAAATAAAAGCTGCCGGATCTATGTACATGCCGATGCACCAATCGTTGTTGATGGTACTTTGCAAATAAACGGGTTGAAGGATACCGGTAACCGTGTTTATTTTCGTGGCGATAGATTAGATGAACCTTACAAAGATTTTCCGGCAAGTTGGCCAGGAATTTTTTTCAGGGCAACCAGCAAAGACAATGTATTCAACTATACAGTTATTAAAAATGCTTTTCAGGCTTTGGGAGTACAGGACCCTTCCCCAAATGCAAACCCTAAACTAACTTTGAATGAATGTGTAATTGACAATGCGTATGATGCAGGAATTATAAGTATCAACAGCAGCATTACGGCCCGAAATTGTTTAATCACTAATTGTGGTAAGAATGTTGCTATTTATAAAGGAGGTACTTATTCTTTTCAACATTGTACCATGGTAACCTATTCCAACAGTTATCAATTGCATCGAAACCCTTCTGTAACACTTACGAATTTCATTACCATAAACAACGTACCTGCACCGGCCGACCTGAATGCAATATTCCGGAATTGTATTATCTGGGGCGAAAATGGAATTGTGGATGATGAAGTAGTAACAGTTAAAAATAACGCTGCTGCTTTTAATGTAAATTTTCAAAACAATTTATGGAAGGTAACAACTGCACCTGCCAATGTTATTGCAACGGGAGTTATCAGTAATCAAACTCCACAGTTCGATAGTATTAATGTCTCTGAGAAATATTATGATTTCAGGCTAAAATCAACCTCACCCGCAAAAGATGCTGGAACAGCAACTGCAATTGCCCTTGATTTGGATGGAAAACCAAGAACATTTGGTGTAAAACCCGATTTAGGTTGTTTTGAAAAACAATAAAAAAAATCGCTAAATCCGAACAAGACTGGCTTAACTTTGTTATCCTCTTAAATAAAAATATAAATCATGAAATCATTTTTTATTACAATGCTGCTTGCTGTTACATTAACCGGTACTTCACTTTACGATTTCAAAGTACCCGGGCTGGATGGCAATCAAATTGATTTTTCCTCATACAAAGGGAAAAAAATAATGATTGTAAATACAGCTTCTCAATGCGGCAATACTCCCCAATATGCAGAGTTGGAAAAGCTATATGAAAAATACAAGGATAAACTGGTTATCATCGGTTTCCCGGCAAATAATTTTGGTGGGCAGGAGCCTGGCACAAATGGGGATATAAAAGAATTTTGTAAAAAGAATTTTGGAGTTACATTCCCAATGGCTGAAAAAATTTCTGTTAAAGGGAATGATACACATCCATTATATGTGTACCTGAAAGAGCAAGCCGCTGCTAAAGGGTTTACAGATCCTGTAAACTGGAATTTTGGAAAATTTTTGGTGAATGAAAAAGGAGAACTGGTTGCTGTGTTCTCTCCAAAAACAAAACCCA
>JANLSA010000300.1:0-16364 GCA_031362085.1 Bacteroidota bacterium
ACTGCCTTCTGTGCTATTATATTTTTACCGGATTGGGAATAAAAATTAGAAGATGGAAAATGAAATTTGCTGAACGATTGTGATAATGCACCACCATGTACTTTGATTATTTTTCCTTCTTCCGCAAGTTCAAGCAGATCCCGACGGATAGTATCTTCCGATACCCTTACCTCACTACAAAGACTTGAGCAAAGTACTCTGTTATGCAGGTTAAGTTGATGTAAAATATATGCCTGACGTTCCTTTTTAAGCATAATAAGCCTTGGTAAAAACGAATGTAAGTAGAATTACCGCACAAACCCGCAAAAACAATTAAAAAAAATGCACATTCAATTGTGAATATGCATGAAACTAAAAAAGGGAATTGAAAATTATTTTTTTCCAAACGTAAACCTTGCTGTAAATCCAAATGCTGCAGGTTCAAAATTTATTTCATCTATTATATGGAGTTCAGGTTTCCAATCAAGTGAAAGATTAAGCGGCACTGAGACAAATTTGTAATCCAAACCAACAACACCCATTGCACCCATCAGTGTCCGTCCGGTTGTTTTCAATTTATCATTATCAAAACCAATATATGCACCGGCGCCATAAAACCATTTTAAGCCTGCGGTACCTACAAATGGTTTATGTATTTCAAGTAAAGCGCCAATAGCAACCGGATTTGAAAAAGCCAAAAAAGCTTCTATAGCCAATTTTTCATTTAAAAAATGTTTGAAGCTTACTGAATTATTAATTACAGCAGCATCGGTGCTTAACCGTATACCAATTGCAGTTTTATACCCTTCATCCACCGTTGTTGTTACGGGTTCTGTGTCTTGCGCAAAACTTGTTGAAGAAAAAATCAGAAGAGTCAGGGAAAGAAAAGCTGTCAGAATTTTTTTCATGGCATTAAATTTTATACCCTTGAAACGAAAATAGTGCCAGTAAAGTTTAAAGGAAATGCAAAAGTCAGTAAGCACTCAGTAGTAATCAGCCGGCAATCAGCAGTCCAAAGTCCTTTAATCAATAAGTCTCCGGCATTGATCTTCAATTTTTAATTTGTTTTCCTTATTTGATAGTTGATTTGAATTTAATACTTGACTCCAAATTGTTAAATACAAATACCACAGCGTTTATTCAAACAACTCAGTCTTCGATTTTGGCCGGCGGTTATCATACCATTGAAAAGAGGAGAGGCGCATTTCATCAGGTCTTTTTTGTTTAATAGGCCAGATCGTTCCGATAACCGCACTTCTGAAAACAACTTTATCTAGTTCTTTTTCTTTAAAATAAATGTCCATTGCATCTGATTTGGATTCATTAATGCCGGTGTAAGCACTGTCCTCATCCTGTAAAAAATAAATACATTCTGCCAGACCCCTGGCACGGACTGAATCAATATTGCCATCGAAAAAAAAGCCATCCATCCGGTTTGATTTTACCTGGTTGAAAACACCTGCTTCCACTTCATTTACCAAAAAACTGTTGTTGATTACTTTTAACCGATCCGCTTTTTTATTTTTTGTAAATAATAAAATTGTATCGCCTGTTACCTGATTTTTTTCTTTACTCCATACAATGGGGTTGTAGTACATCCGGAAAGTTGAATCTTTAAAACTATAAAAAAGGCTATCGCATACGGCCTGTAATGAATCAGAAAAAATGCGGACATTTCTGTAAGCTTCAAAGTAACGGTTGGTGCTGTCTTTCTTTCCGGTACTGTCTTTTTTATTGAGATCAATAATTCTTACACCCGTAATTTTTTCTACGTTAGCTGTTTCTTTCTTCACTACACTATCTATTTTTACCAATTCCGGAAGTTTTACTTTTAGTGCCGAATCTTTTATAATTGAGTTTTGTTTTATAATACTATCCGAATTGAATGTTTCTGGATTTCTGGTATTAGTAACTGAATCTTTTAAAAGAATACGGTTTTTAGCTATGCTATCTGCTTTGATTGATTCTGCAATCTTTTTTTGGTTAATGAGTTTTTTAGCAATGGAATCTTTTTTTGCATACAAATCAGTCAGCCTTCCGGAAAACAAGGTATCTGCTGCGATAAAGATTGAGTCATTCTCCTGCTTAATAATCATTAATGGTTTTTTGGTGGCAAGCAATGTTTCATTTGTGTTATCCCGAAAAACATTACCAGCAATAATGGTTGTTTTCTCAACAGTGTCGATTATCACAACATTGCCTTTGAACTGGGATACGCCGGTGCTGTCATTAAAAGCAATACTATCTGCTCTTACCGTAAATTGTTTATCAAAAATTTTCGGCCTGCCGCCAAACTCCGCATTTCCTTTTTTCAAATCATAATAGCCATCGCTTGTTTCTATTACTCTTCCACTGCTATCTTTTATATATGTGTATGCAATAAATCTTGCAACCTGTGTTTCGGTATTAATCAGCAGCGAATCTGTCTTTATATCATAAGCAGGATCTTTTAATACAACATCCTTTTTAAAATACACATCTTTTAAATCCGTATAATAAAAACCTTCCTGGCTGGTGATAACTGTTTTTTTATTTACAACCTTTCCGCCTTTTTTATAAATACCAATCTTGGTGTTTACATCATATTCCAGTTCGGGAGTGGTCAATACCCCTTTACCATCGGTAAGTTTTACATTGCCTTTTAAAAAAGCCAGACGTTTATCCTGAAAATAACGGAGATAGTCAGAGTAAACATGTGCTGTATCGCTGTCATTGATATGTACTTTGCCAAACGCTTCAAAAATTTTTGTACGATTATTAATTACACAACTATCACAATCGATATACGTGCTACCCTGTTTCAACTTTACATTTCCGGCTAAGATTTGTAATTCAGTGGAGTCGTCTATCTTCAGCATCTCCAGCTTTCGAACACCCGGTAAAATTTCTATAACCCGTAAGCTGTCATCAGCAGTTGTCGTATTTGTTTTTGGGGCATTGGGCAATGATTGTGCCTGCAGAATATTTATTCCACAAAATAACAATACAATAAAAAATAATAAAGTAAAACGATTAATCATTAATTGCCTTTATTGGCTGCTGAATCTTTCGGTGCTGGCGAAGTTAGAGGTCCTGTTTTATCTTTTCTGTTAAAGATAATATTTCCCGTATATCTTTTTGGATGAACTCGCAAATCATCTGTTAAGGTTTCAAGACTATTTAAATTCTTTTGTATCTGATCATAAAGATCTTTACTGTTCATCAGTTTGCCAAGTGTGTTATCGTTTGAATTTAATTTTGAAACCACACCCTTCATGGTGATCAAGGTATTTTTTAATTCATCAATTGTAGATTGAATGTCCAGTTCTGTAAATTTATTGGCGGCACGTTTAATGGTGCTGATGGTTTGCGTAATACTATCATTATTCCGTTTTAAATTTTCGGTAATTGATTGAACATTGTTAAGTGAACTGGCAAGCGGGCCTTTTTCTGTATTCAGCATTATTTTCAAACTACCGGTAGATGTTTCAAGGTTTTGCAAGGTACTCATTAAACTTCCTTTCAACTGTGAGTTTAAAAATTTGTTGGTATTGCCTAACACAGTTTTAATAGAATCAATGGCATCACGAAGTTTACTTAATGTGGGATTTAATTGAGCTTTTACATCGCTTAATAAACTTGCAGACAGATCAGTTTTAAGCGTATCATAATTTTTTAGATACTCAACCGAATTTCCAAAAGTTATATTAATATAGGTAGAACCAATTAATTCAGATTCGATTGTAGCAACCGAATTTACAGGAATGTTTACATCCCGCTTTAAATTAATTGTAACAACGATTCCGGAAAGGTTTTTATCTTTTTCTTTATAATCATACACAATTCCTACAGGGTATCCATTTATTCTTACTTCATTTGATTTTTGCAAAGTGCCGAGGTTTTTAAATTCGGCAAAGAGTTTTTGCTGGCGGTTAAACAAATCTTTCCCTTTCATGAAATTAAAACCCAGAATAAATATTGTAATAGCAAATATGGCGAGTATCCCAACTTTGGTTTCGTTACTTATTTTCATTAAAACAGTTTTATAATAGCTGTTACATTTAAGAGCAACAGATTTAACGTAGCCAAATTAGTTATTTATTCCCGTTTTCGGGGGATACATTTTTTCCTTCTATTTTATCCTTATACGTTCTTAATGCTGAAATAATATTCTGAACAATTTCGTTTTGACCAGCCTCACTATTAATATACCTTTCTTCTTCCCGGTTTGAAATAAACCCCATTTCGACTAATACACTCGGCATACCGGTTGCCTGAAGTACCCAGATACCTTTATTATTACGTTGTTTTACGCCGCCCCGGTTTACCCGGTTTTGTTCTTGAAATCCTTTTTCAATCAAATCTGCAAACTGAAGACTTTTCTTAAAATAATTATGAGTGTACAAAAGCATCCGGGCTTTTTCTACCGGGTCATTCGAATTGGGCAATTCGATGGTAATGGTTGAATCCTGTTCACCATATTCTTCTTCATCTGGATTTTTAGACATTGAATTTATCTTCTCATCATTTTTACCAACTGCCCAAATATAAGTTTCAGTTCCTTTTACAAGATTTTCCTGCCAATAGGTTTCATACACCGGAACTTTTACTGTTCGGGTAACCCATTTCTTTTTCACTTTTACTTTCCTTGCTTTATTTACATAATGAGTAATTCTTTTTGCATTCCATCCCCCCGGTGCTCTGCCCGCTGCGTTGCAATGGATTGCTATAAATAAATCGCCACCCGATTGATTTGCTAAATCTGCACGGTATCTTAATCCCAGATCTTTAGTCGGTTTATTACCTGCCATAATATCTGTAGTACGGGTAAAAACAATTTTTATTTCGGGAAATTCTTTTTGAATAGCTGTACCTAATTTTAAAGACACTTCAAGACTTACCGCATCTTCACTTGAAAAAAGACCTCTTGCACCATTATCGAAACCGCCATGACCCGGATCGATAACAATTGTTTTTAATCCAATTTTACGAGTTTGTAATTTTGATGATGGTATGCGTATGAAAGATGTAAGAACTGCTATTGTTGCAAATAAAATTGAAATGACGATGGTTCGTTTCATCATAGTGTTTGAATTTTTTCTAAATAATACAATCTTCACAAATCGTTTAGGCTCAGAATAGTTATTTTTGTCAGATACAGTATGAATTTCTACAAATTTAGTTCAATTTATCTCATAACTGGCTTACTGACTGCTTCGATATTTTATTCACAAACGTGGAAAACTTCGTTGCATGTTGTAAGCGATCCATTTTTTTACACCTCTTTAACATCACCGACCGATACAGTACCTCCAAAAATCAAAAGGAGTTTGGATAATAAAACAAAACAAAAAATTGATACTGCCAGATTTATTTTAAGTGATACCCCGGTTATTTCAAAAAATAAAATCGTTGATACTGTTTTATCACCCGGGTTTGATACTACAATTAAAGAAAGAACCGATACATTTTCATTAAAGTTTTCAAAAGACAGTTTAGAAGCCCCATTAAAATATGAAGCTGATGATTCAGCAGTTGTGTTAATTAAGAGTAATAAAATAACACTTTATGGAAAAACAAAAATTGATTATACGGATATAACACTTACTGCACCAAAAGTGGAAATGAATCAAAAAACGAATATCGTAACTGCTTTTAATTCGGTTGATAGTGCCGGCGATATTTTAGAGCAAGCTCATTTTAAAAGTACAGACAATGATTTTTCCAGCGATACCATAAAATTTAATTTTAAAAACCAGAAAGGATTTTCAAAAAACACAGCAACTATTTATGGAGAGCTTGTAGTGCTTGCTGAAAAATCAAAAAAAATTAATGCTACTACCACGTTTGTAAGTAGAGGACAATTCACTACTTGTAATATCAGTGACTATCCGCATTTTGCTTTTCGCACCAATAAAATGAAGATTATAAATGAAAAGATTGCTGTATCGGGTCCAACTCATCCAGAGTTTGAAGGAGTGCCGATTCCCATTTATTTGCCCTTTGGTTTTTTTCCATTGAAGCAGGGAAGAAAGTCAGGCTTGCTTCCTGTACAGTTTGCAACTAATGAACAAGCCGGATTAGGTTTTGAAGGAATTGGTTTTTATAAAGTGATAAGTGATTTATGGGATGTAAAAGTTTATGGTAACATTTATTCATATGGCGGTTGGTCTGCTAATGTAAGCCCTACCTATAGAAAAAGATACAGATACAGTGGCAATCTTAATTTTTCTGTACAAAGCACCAAACAAAATTTTAAAGGAGATCCTGATTATACTAACTCACGAAACTACCGGATTACCTGGAGCCATTCAGTAGATAGCCGTGCAAGACCCGGAACAAGCTTTAGCGCAAATGTAAATGCAGGTTCATCAAAGTTTAACAGGTATGTGACCAATGAACCCCGTTTGAATTTTCAAAACCAGTTAGGTTCTTCAATAAGTTATGCAAAAACATGGGCAGGTAAACCCTATCAACTTTCATTAACAGCAAATCATAATCAAAATAATCAAACACGGTTGTACAATGTAAGTTTACCCAATGCAAGCTTTACACTAAATACCATTTATCCTTTTCAGAAAAAAGAATTAATTGGAACACCCAAATGGTATGAAAAATTAGGAGTTGGATATTCTGGTAATTTCTTAAATCAGTTTTCATTTTATGATACGGCAGTTAATTTCAGTAAACTGATAGATACATTGCAATGGGGTGGAAGGCATAGTTTTCCAATCTCACTTTCACTACCACCTATCTTAGGCGGTGCCATACTCGTATCCCCAAGTATATCGTATGAAAATATCTGGATAGCTCAAAAATTCAGAAGAACATGGAATCCATATCTGAAAAAAGTTGATACAGCGATTACAAAAGGATTTTTTCTTGATCACTCTGCTTCATTCAGTCTTTCATTCAGCACCGCAATTTTCGGAACAAAAACTTTTAAGAAAGGGAAAATGTCTGCCTTGCGCCATACAATCCGACCTTCAATGGGAATCAATTACAAACCAGATTTGTCTAAAAGCCATTATTATGATGTGCAGGTTGATACGACTGGTTATAATTATCGTTTCTCTGAATTTCAAGGAAGCCTGATGGGATTTTATGGAGAAGGCCAAACAGGTGGTATTAGTTTTCAAGTGGATAATAATCTTGAAATGAAAGTTCGAAACAAATCGGATACAAGTATTAAGGAAGATAAAAAAATAAGATTAATTGATGGCTGGGGATTTTCCAGTGGATATAATTTTTTAGCTGATAGTATGAAGCTTGCTCCCTTTTCTTTATACTTTCGGATGAATTTGTTTGAGAAAATAAATATTACGGCCAACTCTACATTGGATCCCTATAAAAAAGATAGCAGAGGCCAAACAACATCGCATTATGTTTGGGAGGGTGGAAAATTTAGTTTGGGTAAAATAAGAAATACAAGTATTTCACTAAGTACACAATTTACAAGCAAGCCAAAAGATGAGAAAAAAGATTCTGAAAAGAAAAAACGTGAAAAAGAATTAATGAATGATCCGGCATTGGCCGGAGATTTAAATCAATTATTAGATTACAAAAAACAAAACCCAACTGAGTTTGTAGATTTTAATATTCCCTGGCAACTAAGCCTGAGTGCTTCGGTTAATATTTCAGAACAACCGAAACCTGATTATAGTGGTTTTGAAAATGTAATTAACAGCAGCGTAAATTTTAATGGCGATTTTAGTTTAACTCCGAAGTGGAAAATAACTGCAGGCGGATATTATGATATTAAAACTACCAGCATTCAAAGTCTTCAATTAGGTATATCAAGAGAAATGCATTGCTGGCAATTAAATATAAATGTAGCACCTGTTGGATTGTATCGCTATTTTAGTTTTACATTAAGTCCTAAAGGTTCAATTCTTCAGGATTTGAAGATTAACCGGACCAGGTCTTTCTCAAATTTTTAACCCTGAGTCAGGAAGGGTAACAGCAACCCTTATAATTTATTTAATTATTAAATTAACTCGTTGGCGGAGTTAATTTATTAGGGTGAAATTCATTGCACCAGAGGGGAAAAATATCATTAGAAATGAATTAAAGATATATTTTGAAGCCCCATCGGGCCGATATGTAAAAATATTTCGCCCCGATGGGGCTCTTCAAACCTGAATGTTTCATCTTTTCTACTAACATTTCGCCTCTACGAGGCAAAAGAAATTAACTCCGCGAACTGGTTAATTTACTTAATGTCTTTAAAGAAATTAATGTCAATCGGGAATAGTACTTAAATTAAATCTTTGTGATTGACAAAATAATTTTTCATCACTTCAAATACTTCAATCTTTAATTCATCAGAAGTTTTATTAACAGGCGAAATGGATTTCAAAAAATGTATCTCCAGTTTTTCCGGCCAGAAATAAAAAAATTTATTGATAGGTAACGCTTTTTTGGTATTAAAGATTACAGAAGGAATAATTTCCTTACCGGTATCTACTGCCAATTTAAAAGCTCCATCATGAAATTTTTTCATTGGTTCGTTGCTTCTGTTGCGGGTACCTTCGGGATAAATGCCCATATGCATCCCGGTATTTAAAGTATTCCTCATTTTTTCAAAACTACGGCGGCGGCTGGTTTCATTTTTCCGATCAACCAATACAGAACCTTTCATATAGAAAAAACCAAAAATGGGGATTTTTGCAAAACTCGTTTTAGCTATTGTTTTATTTCCACCCGGTATAAACGGGCAGGAGAGGGGAACATCTAATAACGAATTATGATTACTGGTAACGATATATGTTTTTCCTTTTTTAAAATTCTCCTGACCTGTAACCTTCAAGCTACAACCTGTTATTCGAATCCAGACATTCATCCAAAGCCGGGCAATCCAGATAAATACATGCTGACCGTTTGGATTGGGAATTAACCAGGTGAACATAGAAGGAATAAAAATCAGAAGAAATGTAACGAAGAAAGTTACAATTGCCCAAAGGGCCATGATACGTCCTATTATTTCTTTTATTATTTTCAAATGGTTTTTATTTTTTATTGCTAAATTATTTGCACTTGTTCTTAGAAGCTGTCTAAAATTAGAGAATGGAACACGGATAACACTGATTAAACGGATTATCACAGATAATATCCGTGCAAATCTTTCGAATCCGTGTTATCAGTGTTCCTGTATTTTTATTTTTAGACTGCTTCATAGCATAGTATAAACTTTCATTAAAGCTTCCAATCAATCGGATCAATTCCATGCGATACAAGATATTGATTTGCTTTAGAAAAATGTTTACATCCAAAAAATCCTGAGTAAGCTGACAGGGGAGAAGGATGTGGAGCTGCCAGAATTAAATGCTTGCTTTCATTTATCAATATCCTTTTTTCCTGAGCAAATTTTCCCCATAATAAAAAAACAATATGTTCTTTTTTCTCAGAAATTTTTTTAATAACAGCATCCGTAAATGCTGCCCAACCAATTTTTGAATGACTCATCGGTTCACCGCTGCGCACCGTAAGCGATGCATTTAATAAAAAAACTCCCTGCTCTGCCCAGTGTGTAAGATTGCCATGATTCGGTATCGGTACACCAATATCATCATTGAGTTCTTTAAAAATATTGATAAGGGATGGGGGAATAGCCACATTATTTGCAACAGAAAAACAAAGACCATGTGCTTGTTTCATTCCATGATAAGGATCTTGTCCAAGTATCACCAGTTTTACTTTATCAATTGGTGTTGTATTAAATGCATTAAAGATGAGTGAGCCGGGTGGAAAAATTATTTTCCCCTGTTCCTTTTCTGTTTTTAAATGATTGGGTATTTGCTGGAAATAGGGTTTGCTGAATTCATCTTTTAAAACTTCTTTCCAACCGGGCTCTATTTTTACATCCATTGTTGCACTTTTGCTGCAAGCTAAAAAAATTGAAGCGCCACACCAATTTGTTTTCTTTCTTATATAATAAGGAATGAATAATAATCCGCAACGCGGATTAAACATGAATAACCCTGCATGTAATGCAGGGACTGCTGTGAAGGAACCTGAACGAACCCCAAAGGGGTTCAATTTGCTTTAATAGAAAGATGGTTTTAAAATCCGGACTTCATATTTAAGTTCAACCCTTTCAGGGTTGATATCACTTAGTTTGTTTTTCAAATTTAATCCGCCAAGGGCGGATTAGGATAGACTGACTCAATGATGTTTACTTTATAATCGATCTATTTTATAAGAAAAATAAATTATCTTTTCGACTCTTTAAACACAGCTACTTTCAATACCGGTTTAAATTTTTGTACACATGAAAAAAATATCGGCAACCTTACTTGCTATTGTTATTTCTGTTTTCACTGCTTTTACCCAGATCTCAGTTAAAAATCTTTTATGTGAAAATCTTTCCAATCCAATTGGATTAGATATAAAAGAACCCCGATTTAGCTGGCAGCTTGTTTCAGATAAACGAAATGCAATGCAAACAGCTTATGAAATAAAAGTAATACTGGGAAAAACTACAGTTTGGAATAGTGGTAAAATATTGTCAGATCAATCTGTTTTTGTATCGTACAACGGCACGCCATTACAGTCAGATAAAAAATATAACTGGCAGGTGAGAGTTTGGGATAATGAAGGAAAAATATCTGCATGGAGTGAAGCAGCAAGTTTTCAGGTGGCGTTACTGAACGCTTCTGATTGGAAAGCAAGATGGATTGAAGCAAATTTTATAGAAGATTCTATTAACAGACCAGCTCAATATTTCCGTAAACAGTTTTCAATAAACCTGCCTGCCGGCAGGCAAGGTAAAAAGATTGTATCGGCCACTGCATATATTACCTCACATGGAATGTATGTAGCACAGATAAATGGTAAACGAGTTGGTGATGCATATCTCACTCCGGGTTGGACAAGTTATAACAAGCGGCTTCAATACCAGGTATATGATGTTACATCTATGCTCAATAGCGGAAAAAATGCGGTAGGAGTAATGCTGGGCAATGGTTGGTACCGCGGCTTTCTTGCATGGGGTGATAATAAAAATATTTATGGAAGAAAATTGGGTTTGTTATTTCAAATGAATATAACATATAGCGATGGAAGTACGGATATGGTTTATTCAAATGAAAACTGGAAATCTTCAACTGGCTCCATACGTTTTGCAGAAATATATCATGGAGAAACAATTGATGCAAGAGGAGAAAAGAATGGTTGGTCGTCTTCCAATTATAATGATTCAAGCTGGAGTGGTGTAAACGTTCGGAATTATTCAAATGATAATTTACTGGCTACTTACAACGAGCCGGTAAAAAAACATGAAACATTTAAACCACTAAAAATTTTTAAAACACCGGCAGGGGAGCAGGTGATAGATTTTGGACAAAACCTGGTTGGATGGGTGATGGTGAAAGCAAAAGGCTCTGCTGGAACCAAAATTATCATTCAACATGCAGAAGTGCTGGACAGAAAAGGAAATTTTTATATTGAAAACCTACGTGCTGCCAAAGCAACAGCCACTTATATTTTAAAAGGTTCTTCTAACACCCCGCCGAGTGGCGGGGATGGGGGCTATGAAAGTTTTGAACCTCATTTTACTTTTTATGGGTTCAGGTATATAAAAGTAACCGGCTATCCCGGTGAATTGAAACCCGAAGATTTTACGGCCGTTGCATTATACAGCGATATGAAACCAACCGGAACATTTACTTCATCTAATGCACTCATCAATCAATTGCAGCATAATATTCAATGGGGGCAAAAAGGAAATTTCCTGGATGTTCCAACAGATTGTCCGCAGCGGGATGAACGATTGGGATGGACAGGTGATGCTCAGGCATTCTCCAGAACAGCAGCATTTAATTTCGGTGTCAATAATTTTTTTGCAAAATGGTTGAGAGATCTTGAAACTGATCAGTATGCAAGTGGGGCAGTACCGCATGTTATTCCTAATGTACTTGGCTCCAATGAAGGTGGATCTGCTGGCTGGTCTGATGCAGCTACCATTATTCCATGGAATATGTGGCTTGCTTATGGGGATAAAAAGATTTTAGAAAATCAGTTCAACAGTATGAAAGCTTGGGTAGGGTTTATGGAAAAAAACAGCAAGGATAATTTATGGAACTCAGGCTTTCATTTTGGTGACTGGCTTTTTTTCCGGCCATTTGATGATAATGATGGCCGCTCTGCGGTTACAGATAAATATATGATTGCTCAATGTTTCTTTGCACACTCTACACAACTGGTTATCAATGCAGCAAAAGTGTTGAACAAAAAAGACGATGAAGAAAAATATAGTTTGCTTCTTAAAAAAATAAAAGAAGCATTTATGAAAGAATATATAACTGCAAATGGAAGATTAGTATCCGGTACACAAACAGCCTATGTACTTGCTTTAAATTTTGATATGCTCCCCGAATCAATTCGTAAGCAAACTGCAGAAAAACTTTTTCAGAATATTAAAAATTATGGCACACATCTTACTACAGGGTTTTTAGGTACTCCTTATTTATGCCATGTGCTTACACGTTTTGGATATACCGATCTTGCTTATGAATTATTATTACAGGAAACTTATCCATCCTGGTTATATCCGGTAAAAATGGGAGCAACAACTATCTGGGAAAGATGGAACGGTATACGACCTGACAGTACATTTGAACCAGCCTCTATGAATTCATTTAATCATTATGCTTATGGCGCTATTGGTGATTGGATGTACCGCGTAGTGGCAGGATTAGATACAGATGAAGATGGACCCGGTTATAAAAAAATAACCATCAAGCCACATATTGGTAAAGGATTGACAAATGCCACTGCAACTGTTCAAACATATTATGGTGAATTGAGTTCTTCCTGGAAAACCGAAAATGGGACAATGGTTCTGCATGTAATAATTCCGGCAAACACAACTGCGACAATTTATATCCCGTCAAAAGATGCTGGCCTGGTGTGGGAGAGTGGTAAATTAATTGCTGAGATAAAAGATGCAAAGGTTTCGAAAAGTGAAAATGGATATGTAAAAGTCAATATTGGTTCTGGTGATTATAAATTTATTGTGAATTAAATTTCAAAACGATTGAAAATAGAAAATTTCTTTTTGTACTGAATTATGCTTTAACAGCAATCCTAAAAAACTTATCTTTGCAACCCTTGAGTAAGATTATTTGAAATATGGTCCGGTAGCTCAGCTGAATAGAGCACAAACCTTCTAAGTTTGGGGTCATTGGTTTGAATCCAATCCGGATCACAGAGCGGGACATATGTTCCGCTTTTATTTTTACATTTTGATTTAACATAATATAAATTATAAGAAATATTGTATTCACAAGTTCTCTATATTATTGTATCATGAATTTAAAGGAGCAAATTCTAAAGGCGCACTCCAAAGCTAACTGTACAAAGATTGTAAACTGGGTTGGTTATAATCAAACAAGATTTGATGAACTTTTTAATTTATTTCTGAAAGATGAATACAGAGTTGTTCAGCGTGCAGGCTGGCCTGTGAGTTATTGTGCTATGGCTAATCCGGAGTTTATGAAAAATAATTTCGGTAACCTTTTAAAGAATTTAAAACGTCCGGGCATGCATGATGCTGTTAAAAGAAATACAGTCAGGCTGCTGCAGGATATTCCAATTCCAAAAAAATACCAGGGCGAAATCATGAGCCTGTGCTTTGATTATATTTCTTCGCCAACGGAAAAAATTGCTGTAAAAGCTTTTTCCCTGACCGTCCTGCAAAATCTTTCAAAAACCTACCCGGAAATCAAACAGGAACTAAAATCTGTTATTGAAGATCGCTGGGAATATGAAACTGCAGCATTTCATTCAAGAGCTAAAAAAATTCTGAAAAGCTGCTAATCTCCTTTTTTATCCTGTGTTTTAAAAATCAACCGCAGGCTTTGGTCATACGTTATATAATTATATAGCCAGTTGCAGAAAACAAAAAACCTGTTTTTAACTCCGAGTATCAGCATCAGATGTAATGCCATCCAAATCATCCATGCGATAAATCCTTTGAAATGCAATTTGGGTTTTGGCATATCTACCACGGCAAGATTACGTCCCACCGTAGCCATCGAACCTTTGTCTTTATAAATAAATTCCATTGATGCTTTATTCTTTGCAACTCTGATAAGATTTTCTGCTACTAATTTTCCTTGTTGTATAGCTACCGGCGCCACTTGTGGATGACCTGTTGGATAGTTATCTGTTTCCATATATCCCAGGTCGCCTATCACATATATATTATTTGTACAAGTTACTTTGCAAAATTTATCTGTAATAATCCGGTTGCCTTTTGCAATTAAATTTTTATCAATGCCATCCGGTATATTTCCTTTTATACCAGCAGCCCAGATAACAGTTGCCGATGGTATAATGGATCCAGTATTTAATAAAACATCTTTACCATCATAATCATTTACCAGCGTTCCGGTAATTACATTTACTCCCAGGTTTTCCAAATATCTTTTTGAATCAATAGAAGATTTTTCACTCATCGTTCCCAACGTTCTTGCTGTTCCTTCCAACAGATAAATATTCATTTTGGAAAAATCCAATTCCGGGTAATCTTTTGGCAAAACATATTTTTTCATTTCTGCCAAAGCACCTGCCAACTCCACTCCTGTTGGTCCACCACCTACTACTACCAGATTCATTAATCGTTTTAATTCATCTTCATTATTTGTAATTACAGCTTTTTCAAAATTCTCAATTAATTTATACCGTAACTGAAGTGCTTCTACTGTAGATTTCATTGGGAATGCATGTTCTTCCATCTTTTTATTCCCAAAAAAATTGGTGTCGGCGCCTGTAGCTAATACTAATACATCATAATTGATTTCGCCGGTGTCAGTAATAATTTTATTTGAGGTTGCAATGATTTCTTTTACTTCAGCTATTCGTATTCGTACATTATTGCTTTTATGAAATACTTTCCTGAGTGGGAAGGAAATATTGCTGGCATCTAATCCCGCAGTAGCTACCTGGTAAAATAAAGGTTGAAACTGATGAAAATTAAAACGATCCACTAATAAGATATCGAACCCCGGTTTATGATTCAGTTTACGGGCAAGTCTTAATCCACCAAAGCCGCCTCCAACAATTACAATTTTCATTTCATTTGTTTTACATCACAAACTTACACTATTTTCAGTATTTATTGAAAGTTTGGAAACACTTTATTTTGTTCATCTCATTCCTTCCTCTTTTCAGTTCGATTAAAATTCCTTTTGTAGATATTATTTAAACACTGGAAGAACTATTCATCAACAATGATTAAACGGAAACTAATTACGAAAATGGGATTACTAACTTTTATTGAAAGAAAATAGCAAACTCAGGTGCGAATGCTTTCTGTTAGTGTTTCGTATATTTTTTTAAGCTGCGGATGATTTTCAAGCAAGCCTAAATGCTTTTTTATCGTTTCATTATCTTCTCTTGCTGCCGGGCCCGTTTGTGTTTCATTTGGCGAATTTGTTTTAAGGCGATTTACTGTTTCTTCAATCAACGGAATTAATTCTTTAAAATTCAATCCTTCCTTTTTACAAAAATTTTCGGTAAGTGCATACAGGTGATTGGTAAAATTATTTACTACAACGGCTGCAACATGCATTTTCTCCCGTTCTCCTTCTGTTGATACAATTACATGATCGGGTGATATGGATTGCGCAAGTTTTGTTAATACTGAATTTGTTTTATCATCAATTCCTTCTACAAACAAAGGCATCTCGGGTAGTTTTGTCATTTCTTTTCGCAGACTTTGCAAAGGATAAAAAACTCCATAGTGCTCAGAAACATTTTTCAAAATATCCTTTGGCATAGATGCAGCAGTATGCGCAATTACTTTACCTGGTAATTTGATCTCCGCTATTACAGTTTCAATTGCATCGTCGTTAACTGCTATTATATATACATCCGCATTTTTATTTATCACACTAAAATAATTGCTGCTTTCGGTATCCCACTGGTATGCAAGTTCTGTAGCTGCTTTTGCATTTCGGCTTACTACTTGCAAAATAGTATGCCCGGCTGCTTTAAACTTTTTGCCAAGTACCGTTGCCACATTTCCCGAACCAATGATTACAATATCCATACTATCAATTTTAAAACAAAGTTCACTTTTATTTATCACTAAATTTGCAAATATTTTTTCAATTAAAATAAACCATGAGCCTGGCACAAAAATTAGCAATCGGATATTACAGAACTAAATTCAAACTGCTTTCGGCAGTATCCAAAAGAAAGACAGCTGAAATTGCATTTGAACTTTTTTCAACTCCACAATTAAGACATAAACAAATATTGCCGAAAATTTTTAACCAGGCCGAGAAATTAGAATTGAAAATAGAAGGAGAAACGGCGAAAGGTTATCGGTGGAATAAGGATGGAGGCAGAAAAGTTTTGATTGCGCATGGGTTTAATTCGACTGTTGCAAAATTTGATCG
>JANLSA010000302.1:0-11519 GCA_031362085.1 Bacteroidota bacterium
AAGCAGCCACCATTTTTGTAAGTCATGATTTATTAGCTGCATCAAGATCGGTTTGTCAAAAATCAAAAGGGATAGCCTGCATATTGGGTACGGGTTCGGGTGCCAGTTATTTTAATGGAAAAAAAATTGTCAAATCAACTACCGGCCTTGGTTATATTTTAGGCGATGAGGGCAGCGGAGCATATCTTGGGAAAAAAGTAATTCAATATTATCTCTATAATACGTTTGATGATGAACTGCGGGCAAGGTTTGATGCAAAATTTGTAACCAATAAAATTGAGATACTGGAAAATGTATATCAAAAACCTTTACCCAACCGGTATCTTGCATCTTTTACGGTTTTCCTTGCTGAGAACCGGGGACATTTTATGATCGAAAATATTATTGAAGACGGGTTGAATGATTTTTTCTTTACCCATTTGCTTCGATTTAATGAAATTTGGAAAATGCCGGTTCATTTTGTTGGCGGAGTTGCTTCCGCTTTCAGAGATGTAATAGAAGAACTTTGCGTAAGCTATGGTTTTGAATCAGGGACTATTTTAAAAAACCCAATGGAAGGTTTAATTGAATACCATAAATAGCATGTACACATTTAATAAAATAACAGAACAGCCTGGCAAATACCGTCATCTTGAAAAAATGTCTGTTACGGATATTCTTACAAATATCAACACAGAGGATAAAACCGTACCATCTGCAATAGAAAAAGCGATTCCTCAAATTGAAAATTTAATAGATGCAGCTACTGATAAAATGCTAAGTGGAGGAAGATTGTTTTATATCGGGGCTGGTACAAGCGGCAGATTGGCAATTGTAGATGCAAGTGAATGCCCCCCTACTTATGGTGTGCCGTATGGATTAGTTATTGGAATAATTGCAGGGGGTGAGAAAGCAATTACAATGGCGGTAGAAAATGCTGAAGATGATATTGAAGAAGGGTGGAATGATCTTGTAAAAAATAAAGTGAATGAAAAAGATTTTGTGATTGGCATTGCAGCCAGTGGAACAACTCCATATGTAATCGGAGCATTGGAAAAATGCAGAGCAAACGGAATATTAACCGGAAGTATAACAAACAATCCCGGTTCGCCATTAGCTTTTGCTGCCGACTTTCCGATAGAAGTGGAAGTAGGCCCCGAATTTATTACAGGAAGTACAAGAATGAAAAGTGGCACATCGCAAAAATTAGTATTGAATATGATTTCAACTGCAATCATGATTCAACTGGGCAGGGTAGAAGATAATAAAATGGTAAACATGCTGCTTACGAATGACAAACTGATTGACAGAGGAACAAAAATGTTAATGGAGAAAATCAAACTTGCTGATTATGAAAAAGCAAAGAATTTACTTTTGAAATATGGAAGTGTAAAGAAGGCTGTTGATTCGATAACCAGCAAATAGATTTATCCGTAAATTAATTCAATGCACAATATAGAACCCTACTATAACTGGCGGCATATTTATATAAGCGAAGAAGATAAGCTATCGGCTTTCTTTGGACAGACCTACTCCGAATTTGAATTTTCTCAAACCGTTTATAATTATTATATCCATCCGCAGTGGGATGAATTTGGAAGTAAAACTTTGTACTTAAAAGTTTTGATAGCTGATTATGAAGAAAAATATGCCATCATCGAATTGATTGGTGAATGGAATGATGCAATTGAAAACGATATTATGACATTGAAAAGAGATGTGATCGATGTATTTGAATCAAACGGCATCACTAAATTTATTTTTATAGCGGAAAACGTTCTCAATTTTCATAGTGGTGATAAAGATTATTATGAAGAATGGTATGAAGAAGTAAGTGATGAAAATGGCTGGATAGTTTGTCTCAATATGCCTGAACAAACCCAGTATGATTTTAAAAAAGCGAAGCTGAACCGGATGATCGAATTGATTGAATTGATTGAATGGCGGATCTATAAGCCTTTTCATTTATTTAAAAAAATAGATACTGAACTTTCTTTACGTTTAAAAACCTGAGTTTTATTTTAAAAACTTTCTGCGGCGTTTTGGCAATCCGATGTTATTTTTGCAAAAGATTTATACCTCATAAAAATTGCTTATGAATTGGTCTGAAATGTTTACTTCCTCGATTGGTAAAAAGTGGGTGATGGCGTTGACAGGTTTGTTTCTAATTACTTTTTTGGTAGTGCATGCTGGCGTAAACGCCACTATTTGGGCAAATGATGGTGGTGTGATGTTTAACAAAGCAGCCCATTTTATGGGAAGCATGGTTCTTATTCGCATAGCCGAAATTGGACTTTTTCTGGGTATTTTTCTTCATATCATTCAGGGATATATGCTGGAGTATCAAAACCGAAGCAAAAGAAAAGTGGGCTACAATGTAAACCTGGGTAATAAAGGAAGCAAATGGTATAGTCGCAGTATGGGATTGTTGGGAACCATTCTTTTAATCTTCTTTATTATTCACTGGTATCATTTCTGGATTCCTTCCCGGTTTACCGGAATACCCGGACCCGAAATGGAATTAGCAAATGGGCAACACATACATAATCTATTTGCTTTGATGCAATATACTTTTCAGGAGTTATGGGTGGTACTCGTTTATGTGCTTGCCTGTATTTCACTTTGCTGGCATTTGATTCATGGTTTTCAAAGTTCATTTAGAACCGTAGGAGTAAGTAATTCAAAATATACATCGCTGATAACAAATATTGGAATCGGTTATTCAATAATTATTTCTCTTGCTTTTGCTATGATGCCGGTAAGTATGTATTTGGGATGGGTATGAAACCCCCTGTCCCCTGAAGGGGAGACTTAGATCGAAGAGTTTTTTGTTTATGAGAATTAAAAAGGAAGAAAGATTTAAACCCCGTAGGGGTTTAATATTGGTAGCCCCGGATGAAATCCGGAGGATTGAAAACGTTGAATGATTTAAGAACCCCGTGGGGGTTCAACAATAGAAAAATGGTTTTTTGTGAAACACGAAGGCTTAAAGACACAAAGTCACAGAGAAAAGAATTCGGGGTTACGATTGCTGAATAGAATTAATTCAGCACAAGAGTCTCGACGATAAATGTCGGGTCTGACGACTCTGACGAGTATCAGACTCCGTCAGAGATGCTGACCGAAAGCGTCAGCATGCGACGCAACGGAAGTTTAATAGTAGTAATAAAGCTGGTTAATAAAAATATTTATTTCAATCATTGTAATAAGTGATTATGCTTGATTCAAAAATACCTTCCGGAACATTAGAAAATAAATGGACAGACTACAAAGGCCATTGCAAATTGGTGAATCCGGCAAACAAAAGAAAATTAGAAATTATAATTGTGGGCACAGGGCTGGCTGGTGCATCGGCTGCTGCTGCATTGGGCGAACTGGGTTATAAAGTAAAAGCATTTTGTTTTCAGGATTCGCCCCGGCGTGCACATAGTATAGCAGCACAGGGTGGAATTAATGCAGCAAAAAATTATCAGAATGATGGCGATTCCGTTTTTCGTTTATTTTATGATACGGTAAAAGGCGGCGACTACCGTGCAAGAGAATCGAATGTGCATCGTCTGGCAGAAGTAAGTGTAAATATTATTGATCAATGTGTGGCGCAGGGTGTACCGTTTGCAAGAGAGTATGGCGGTTTATTAAATAACCGCTCCTTCGGAGGCACGCAAGTAAAAAGAACTTTTTATGCAGCGGGGCAAACAGGTCAGCAATTATTAATTGGTGCGTATCAGGCATTGGAAAGACAGGTTGCATTGGGCAATGTAGAAATGTTTGCCCGTCATGAAATGCTGGATGTAGTGATGATAGATGATAAAGCAAGAGGAATTATTTGCCGCAACCTCGTAAATGGAGAATTGGAAAGACATTTTGGTCATGCAGTATTATTGTGCAGTGGTGGTTATGGAAATGTATTTTATCTTTCTACCAATGCAATGGGAAGTAATGTAACGGCTATATGGAAAGCACATAAGAAAGGTGCGATGTTTGGCAATCCTTGCTTTACTCAAATTCATCCTACCTGTATTCCGGTTAGTGGCGACCATCAATCGAAATTGACGTTGATGTCGGAGTCATTAAGAAATGATGGACGTATATGGGTACCAAAACAAAAGGGTGATAAAAGAAAAGCGAATGATATTCCGGAAGAGGAAAGAGATTATTATCTCGAAAGAAGATATCCCGCATTTGGGAACCTCGTTCCCCGGGATGTAGCATCAAGAGCTGCGAAAGAAAGATGTGATGCCGGGTATGGTGTGGGTACTACCGGGCAAGCTGTGTATTTAGACTTTAAAGAAAACCTGATAAATAAATACGGCAGAACTGAAGCGGGAAAATTAGGAATTGAAAATCCGGATATAGAAACATTGATGCGGCTGGGAAAAGAAGTGATTAAAGAAGAATATGGTAATCTTTTTGATATGTATGAAAAAATTACCGGAGAAAATCCTTATGAAGTACCCATGCGGATTTATCCTGCAGTACACTATACAATGGGCGGCTTGTGGGTAGATTATGAACTGATGACGAATATAAAAGGCTTGTATTGTTTAGGAGAAGCAAATTTCAGTGACCATGGCGCAAACCGTTTGGGTGCATCTGCATTGATGCAGGGATTGGCCGATGGTTATTTTGTAATTCCTTATACGATCGGTAATTATTTAGCTGATGATATTGCTACCAAACCTATTTCCACTTCGCATGAAGCATTTGTACAAACAGAAAAAAATGTAAAGGATAGAATAGAAACGCTGATGAATATTAAAGGAAAACAAACTGTTGAAAGTTTTCATAAGCGATTGGGTAAAATAATCTGGGAGTATTGTGGAATGTCACGCAATGAACAAGGTTTGAAAAAAGCAATAGCAGATGTTCAGGCATTAAAGAAAGAATTTTGGAGTGATTTAAAAATTCCGGGTTCGATAAATGAAATGAATCCTGAATTGGATAAAGCTGGCCGTGTTGCTGATTTTATTGAGTTAGGCGAACTTATGTGTAAGGATGCTTTAAACAGAAACGAAAGTTGCGGTGGACATTTTCGTGAAGAAAGCCAGACAGCCGATGGTGAAGCTGACAGAAAAGATAATGAGTATGCTTATGTCGCTGCCTGGCAATATAAAGGAGAGAGTGATTGGGAATTGCACAAAGAGCCATTGACTTTTGATGTGGCTAAGCCGAGTCAGAGGAGTTATAAATAGATAGTATGGAAATGTTACTCAAAGACAAAACATTAATTACCCTACTTAGAAAAGCATATTCTGCAGAAAAAGCAGCAGCCTTTGCCTACCAGGGGCATGCAGGTTCTGTAAGAAACAAAGATGAAAAAAAAGCGATTAAGCAAATAGAGATTGATGAGTGGAATCATAGGAGAGAGGTGGCGATGATGATGTCTCAATATCGTATACCCATTTCAAGGTGGTTTGAAGTTAAGAGTTATTTTATAGGCAAAACCATCTGCATAAGTTGTTATCTAATCGGCTGGTTTATGCCTTTTTATTTTGCAGGGAGTTTAGAAAGCGGCAATGTGTGTGAATATGTAAGAATGAAAAGATTATTTAATAAGCTGAATATAACTGAGCATGACAAAATATTGTACGAAATGAGCATAAAAGAAAAAGAGCATGAAATATTCTTTTATGAAAAAATAAAAAACAATAAACTGCTGCCTTTTTTTGAAAAAGTATTTTCCTGGGGTAAAATAAGTAAAAACGATGTTGACCTTGAGAACGGGTTTGATATGAATACAACAAATAGTCATTGCAAGGGATTCGGTGAGAAAATTAAAAATGTAAGTAAGGCATCATAATGAGTAACAATAATAATTATCAGTGATCTAAAATATAAGTATGGAACACTACTCGATGAATCTGACATTGAAAGTTTGGAGACAGAAAAATAGTTCTGATAAGGGCAGCTTTGAAATCTACCCGGTAAAAAATATTTCATCCGAAATGTCTTTTTTGGAAATGATTGACATTTTGAATGAAGATTTGATTACTGATGGCAAAGACCCGATTGCATTTGATCATGACTGCCGTGAAGGTATTTGTGGATCATGTTCGATGTACATCAATGGTCGTCCACATGGACCCTGGCTTGCCAATACAACTTGTCAATTACACATGCGGGCATATAAGAATGGTGATACAATTGTAATTGAACCCTGGAGGGCCAATGCTTTTCCTGTTATAAAAGATTTAGTGGTTGATAGAAGTGCTTTTGATAGAATAATACAAGCCGGAGGATATATTTCAGTTAATACTGGCAATGCCGTAGATGCCAATGCTATAGCTATTAATAAAGATAATGCAGATGCCGCTTTTGCTGCAGCATCATGTATAGGCTGTGGGGCTTGTGTAGCCGCATGTAAAAATTCATCGGCATTACTGTTTGTATCGGCAAAAGTTTCTCACCTTGCTTTATTACCCCAAGGTGGGCCTGAAAGAAAAACAAGAGCAATGAATATGGTGGCACAAATGGATAAAGAAGGATTTGGTTCATGCACAAATACAGGAGCATGTGAAGCGGTATGCCCGAAAGAAATTTCGATAGAGAATATTGCAAGGTTGAATCGTGAATATATGTTTGCTGGACTTGAATCGAAGAAATAATTTTCGTTTCTGTTATTTTAAAAAATTAGTTAGCGAATTAAAAGGACAGTTCCTTTCTTTTTGTACATACTTCCGTTTCTATCTTTGGCGCTAAGTATCCAAACATATACACCTGTTCCTTGTTCCCTGCCATCTGCTTTTCCATTCCATCCCTTGTCTTTCTGATTCGTAAAAAAAACTCGTTCACCCCAGCGGTTATAAACACTAAAATTTTCCAACGTAAACCGGATGCCTGCAATCGGCATAAAAAGATCATTCCGTCCATCATTGTTTGGTGTAAATGCAGATGGTATATAAATACTATCAACAGGTCTCACTTTAATAAAAACAGAATCCATATCGATGCACCCGGTAGCATTGGTAACTGTTACGATATATGTAATATCATCAAGTGGAGTGGAAACAGGATTAGCAATATTAATGTTGCTCAAATATTGCGGAGGCGTCCATTGAAACTGTGTACCACCACCACTAACAGAAAGTTGAACAGATTGCCCTATATCAATTATCTGATCGGGAGATGCAGTAATATCGAGTAATTGAAGATTCAATTGTTGCGTAGTAAACACATCAAGACAGGGGGTGGAAGTTTTGATTTTTAATTTCACATCAAATACTCCTGAACCCGGAAAACGATGAATCGGATCTTTGTCAGTTGAAGTTTGCCCATCGCCGAAATCCCATTCGTATTGGATATTTCCTCCGGGTAAAATTGTTGATTCATTTACAAAACGTACATAGCCCGAATCGCAACGGCTTACAAAACTATAAGCTGCAGTGGCTGAAATGCCATTTGGAAAAACAGTTACACTTCTGTCAACAAATCCACATCCTGATGTGGAAGTGATTCTGACTTTAACAGTATAAAATTTGTTGTTGGATGAGAAAGTATGAACTGGGTTTTGGAGTGTTGAAGTTTGTCCATCACCAAAATCCCAGTTATAAGCTAAGACTCCACTCAGATTCGACTGAGCTGTAAACACTAAACGACCAGTACAACTATCCTGAATGATATAACTGATAGCAGAGTTAAACGCAATATCATTAATATAATTTGGAAAGTTTAATCCTGAAAAACCGGTGAGCTGAACTTTGTTGAGTTCAAAAGCACAACCAATGCCTTTCACATTTGGATTGCTGATAACGCTTAGGAATAAAGTCATTCTTGAAGTGTAAATCTTATTATCAGGAGCAATCTGCAAGGCAAAAAAACCATTCGATGCAGGGATTGAAACTCTTGAAGATGTTATTAAAGGCACTGTAGCCAGAAAGGGTTCAAACTGGTCAATATTATTATCCTGAGCTCTGGTAACATATAGGAGTTTTGAATCAGGAGAATATTCAGAAGCATAATAACGGACACCCGGTACTACTATTTTCTTAGGGTTGGATAAAACGCCGGTGTTGTTATCAAAATCAAATAGCTGAAAAAAGTTTTCAGGAATATTTCCATCTAATTGCGGAAAATGTGTTTGGCATAATTGTTTACCATCCGGACTTATTTTCATTGCTCCAAAGGGCATATCACTATGTACATTTAGTACATCACCAACAGTGGAAATAACGGGTGTAGTCTGTAATCCATTACAGTTTACGAGATAAGATCTGAATATATTTGAATTAAGATCGTTTGTTATCACCCACACATCAATTCCGTTTGCATGACGGGCAGCTGTTAATCTTTCTGTACTTGGTGCTGTCAGTAAATTATTCTTTGAAATCACATCACCTAACCCGGCATTTCGCCTGATATTTACAATAGAATAACGATATCCATTTACAAAGTTGCGTTCATATGCATCTGCAGTAAAAATATAATAGAGACTATCGTTATTTGGCACTGGTATAATCACCACACCCTGGAAAGTGGAATTATGACCCAGCAAACCTGTACCATTCTGCATCACCTGATGATTCTTGTTATAAACAGTTTCTCCATTTGAATAAAAAAGTATTTGCCCGTTTGCATCACAGATAGTGGCAGTGCCTTCGCTGGCAACCATAGCGCTATTGGAAATAGCATATGGAATGCTATTGCCCGCCTTTGGATTGAAACTCACACCTGCATTGCCACCAAAATACCAGATATTAGTAAGTTGTGCAGCAATGTTGTTGGGATTCATCAACAGGTACAGAAATATAAATATTGAACCAATCCGAATCATTAATTTATTGAATACATTATTTGTTTTGAGTTTAATGCCTCTTGAAGACTTTCAACAGATTATAATAAACTGTAGTATCAAAATTAAAATACAATTATTTAGATTAGTAATTTATATACTAAATACTGATAATTCAACATTGAATATTTCTGCCTGTTCATTTATAAGGTTTATTAAAAAACTCTGCAAATTTGCCTCTTTTTCTTCAATTAACACTATGGGATAACTTTACAACAATAAAAAGGTGATTTTTACGATTTTTAGATAAATACTTCCCTCTGAAACTGCTTGTAAGAATATCATACGTAATCATCTTGTTGTTATTTACAATTGTAACTACTGCACAGAATCCTGCTGCTCAAATTCCGAAATCCAACTTGCGTCAGCATTATTTTAAAATACAGGCAGATAGTTTGAAACTCGATTCACTAAGTATCATACCCAATTCAATAAATATTTTCAACTCGACTACGGCTGATTTCAGAATGGATTATATCAACGCTATTGTTTATTGGATTAAAAAACCAATTTCCGATAGTGTTTTCATAAGCTATCGGATTTTTCCTTCAAAACTAAATCGGGTTGCTTACCGGATGAGTTTTGACAGTCTTGTTAATTATACAATTCCATTCTTATCCAGTGAGGATTTTACAGAGCAACAAACCAATGCTTTCAATTTTGGAAATATAAAAGCCGAAGGAAGTTTTGGACGGCAACTTTCTTTTGGCAATGCACAGGATGCCGTACTTAATTCAAGTTTCAATCTTCAGCTAAGTGGTATGCTAGGCGACAGTATTAATCTTGCTGCTGCAATCACAGATAATAATATCCCGATTCAACCCGATGGAACAACACAACAACTAAATGAATTTGACCAGGTTTATATCCGGTTTAGTAAAAAAGGATGGCAACTCAATCTTGGCGACATTGATATCCGACAGAATCAATCTTACTTTTTAAATTTTTATAAACGCTTACAGGGCGTTTCATTTCAAAACAGTTCGGCTATCTCAAAAAAAACGATTTCCAATACATTAGTAAGCGGTTCCATTGCCAAGGGTAAATTTACAAGAAATATTCTGGAAGCATTGGAAGGTAATCAGGGACCATACAGGCTACGCGGCGCAAACAATGAATTCTTTTTTATTGTATTACCCAATACAGAACGGGTTTTTATTGATGGAGAATTATTGCAGCGTGGCGAAGATCAGGATTATGTTATCAATTATAACACGGCCGAAATTTCATTTACTCCAAAACGACTGATAACAAAAGACAGTCGCATACAGGTTGAGTTTGAATATGCTGACCGGAATTTTTTAAATGCTAACCTGTATGCTTCACAGGAATTTGTTGTAAATAAGAAACTGAGTATGCGGGTTGGTTTTTTTAATAATAGCGATGCAAAAAATTCTTCCATCAACCAGGAATTAGATATTTCGCAAAAGCAATTTCTTTCTACAGTAGGCGATAGTATTCAAAAAGCATTTTATCCTTCTGCCACACCCGACACATTTGCAGCCGGAAAAATTTTGTATGAAAAGATAATTATTACCCCGGGGGTTGATTCGTTTTATAAATACTCAACCAATCCTATACTTGCAAATTTTTCTTTGAATTTTATTGATGTAGGAGAGGGGAAAGGGAATTATATACCCGACTTTAATGGGGCCAATGGAAAAGTTTTTAAATATATTGCACCCATTGCAACAGTTAAACAAGGAAGGTATGAACCGGTTATTATTCTTGTTACGCCAAAAAAGCAACAGTTAATGAGCATCGGCGTTGACTATCTTTTATCAAAAAATTCGAACCTTAAAACAGAAATTGCCTTAAGTAATTATGATGCAAATACATTTTCTCAAAAAGATAATGGCGATGATAAAGGCATAGCAGCAAAACTGCAATGGAATACTTTAAAAACATTTGCCAATGCAAAAAGGCTGGTATTAAATACAAAATTGGATTACGAATTTGTTCAGTCAAAATTTCGTCCGCTTGAACGGTTGCGACTGGTTGAGTTTTCAAGAGACTGGGGCTTGCCTTTATTTCTAACTCCTGCAGACGAGCATATCATAAAAGTATCGGCCGGTTTGAAAAATAAAAACAATCATAGTCTTACGTACAATCTTACAAACTATAATCGCAGTGATAATTATAATGGCATTATGCAGGTAGTTAACCATACAGCTAATTTTAAAGGTTGGATGATAAACAACCAGTTTGCTATAACAAATTTTAATGGGGCAAATGACAAAGGAACTGTAATAAAGCCAATCGTTGATTTGAGTAAGCAGTTGAAAAAAATTAATAACTGGCGGATAGGTATGCGATATGCAATGGAAGAAAATAAACCACGAAATAAAACTACAGATACATTAACACCACTTACGTTTTCTTTTGATTCCTGGTCAGTATATTTTAAATCGGGTGAAGAGAAAAAAAATAAATACGGGATTAGCTTTTTCAGCCGCTCCGATAAATACCCGGTTGGAAAAAATTTATACCGCGGCGACAGAAGTTATAATCTGAATCTGCAAACTGAACTCTTATCAAATGAAAAGCGGCAATTCTTCCTAAATGCCACATTCAGAAAATTAAAAATATTGGATAACAAAGTCTCCAGACAAAAAGAAGATGAAACAATTCTTGGCAGAGCGGAGTATGTAATGCAGGAATGGAAAGGTTTACTTACCGGAAATATTTTATATGAATTAGGAACAGGGCAGGAGCAGCGTCGTGATTTTATTTACCTCGAAGTGCCTCAGGG
>JANLSA010000322.1:0-5002 GCA_031362085.1 Bacteroidota bacterium
ATCGTCGCCGGACTCACATCGTCGAACAACGACACCGCGATCACGGCGCCGGTGTACTGTTCGTATGAAATAATATTATTGTTATTGCCCCAGATGGAAATACTTTTTGTGGAAGGGAATTTATAACTATTTAAAAATACCTCAGCTTCGTCTTTGGTTATTCGTTTGTCCAGGTTGGATGCTTTTTCTTTTCGGTTTCCTTTTTTGGTCAGTTGAACACGTTTCCGATTATTATTACCGCCACCAATTCTGATATTTCTTTCCTTGAAGCGAAGGGTAAACCCATTTGCCCCCATTGTAGAAAAACTTTCTGTAAATTTTTGTTCGATTGCTCCAATTGCTGTTACAATTAATATCAAGGCGAAGATCCCGAGTGCAATAATAGCTACTGTAAGCCCAGTCCTTAATTTATTGGATCGAACCGTGCGAAACGCAAGCAATAAGACATCGAGAAACTTCATGTAAATGAATTGAATACGAAATTAAGGAATGAAAGAGAGCAAAAATTAAATCTTTTATAAGAGGCAAAAAGTTAGAATTAATGAAAATGAAAATCCGGGTAAGTAGATTTTTTTTAAAAATAAAACCAATACAATAATAGATTGGGGAAAATACCGAGCAAAAGAATCAATGCGGATAATGCAAGCAAAGTATAGTTAAATGATTTTGATGTTTCCAATTTCGACTCATCCCCTTCTTTAAAATACATAGCTTGTATAACACGGAAATAATAATATACACTTACTGCAGCCATTAATACTGCAAACACAACTAACCAAAAATGTTTGCCTGTAGCCAAGGCAGCTTTCAACATATAAAACTTAGATATAAAACCAGCAGTTAGTGGAATGCCCGCTAACGATAAAATAAAAACAACTAAGGAACCCGCAACTAACGGATTCTTTTTTGCCAGACCGTTAAATCCATCAAACGTGTAATCATTCATTTTTACCAATACAGAAAAAATACCAATAGTGGCAAGGCAATAAGCCGCTGAATATAATAATAAACCTTCTTTAGCATCGGTATTCATTGCAAATATGGACAGCATCATAAAACCTGCCTGTGCAATACTTGAATATGCAAGCATTCGCTTTACACTCTGTTGAAATACGGCAGTAATGTTTCCTATAAATAAAGTGGCTGCTGTTATAATTGCAATCCACAACTGCCAGGTGTTTTGCAAATAGCCAAATGCACCTTCAAACAACCGGATAAATGCAACGAAAGCAGCCACCTTAACAATTGTAGCCATAAAGGAAGTAAAAACAGTTGGAGCACCATCATATACATCGGGTGTCCAAAAATGAAATGGTGCAGCGGAAACTTTAAAAGACATGGAGAATAATAACAAAATCATTCCGGCTATCAACAAAGCAGTTGGTTTTACTTCCAGAATATTTATTTTATCCAATTCAAAACTTCCTCTTGCACCATAGATCAATGCGATACCCATCAGCATCAGACCGGTAGAAAAAGCTCCCATTAAAAAATATTTCAATGACGCTTCATTACTTTTCAAATTTCTTTTATCGCTACCGGTAAGAATATATAAGGGTATTGAAATAATTTCGATACCAAGAAAAAGAATGAGCAATGTCTTATAAGATGTAACCATGGTAACCCCGCAGAGAATAAAAAAGATTAGTGCAAAATATTCTGCATAATTCACACCTACTTTTTCCATGTCTTTAGCAGAAAGCAAAAAATAAACAAACACCGAGAAAAAAAGGATTGAATTGAAGAGTAAAGCAAACCGATCAAAATGAATCATTCCTTTTACATCAATATTGAAAAAATGTGTGCCACACATTTCTAAAATATTTGAAAGCAGTAAAAATCCGATAGCTGCAATAGCAATATTGCGTACAGCCGATTTCTGTTTCAGCCATATTCCGCTGAACATCATAACCACACCCAAAATTGCCGATAGTACTAATGCGTTCATAAGCTCCACCTCACCCCTAACCCTTCATCATATGAGAAGGGAAAAAGAAAAGGATTTTATTTTTTTAAAAATTGAGTAAGGTCAGCCTTACTCATTATAAAATCTGCTGCTTGTTCCGTAAGTTCTATCAATGGTTTTGGATAAACGCCCAGAACAAGTATTATAATAACAATAACCGATAAAACTATTTTTTCATGAATGCCCAAGCTTATTCCTTTTGCAGTCAATTCATTTGTTTCCCCATAAAAAACTTTACGAATCATATTTAAAGTATATACTGCTGCCAGTATAATTCCAAGACCTGCAAGTACGGTGAAGATTAGACCAAAACTTGATGCATTAAATTTAATACTTCCAAACAAAGTATAATTGCCATCAAATGCAGTGCTGTTAAAAATTCCATTGAACATTAAAAACTCACCGGGAAATGCATTGGTAAGTGGCAATGCAATATTTGCCAATGCAATGATGGTTAAAAATAAAGCCAGTGAAGGTGATGATTTTGCCAACCCGCCTAATTCAGAAATTTTTCTTACCCCTTAATTTCTTTCAATAAGTTCAACAATAATCCACAAGCCAATAATATTTATACCATGATTAAACATTTGCAGCATTACTCCTTGCATGCCGGTTTTGTTTACTGCAAAAATGGCAAGACACATTAAACCAATATGTGCAATAGAAGAATACGCAACTAATTTTTTTAAATCATCCTGCTGTATGGCAATTAATGAAGCATATATGATTCCAATTACACATAGGCAGGAAACGAGATTTGTCCAGCTAGAAACTGAAAAAGGCATTACCGGTAATAACCAACGAAGCACTGCAAATAAACCCATCTTAACCATGATACCACTCAGCACCATAGTAGTTCCGGTATTTGTTTGTTGATAGGTATCGGGTTGCCAGGTATGAAAAGGGAAGATGGGCATCTTGATTGCAAAAGCGATAAATAGCATCCAGAAAATCAAGCTTTGTTTATTCTCCGAAATAGTTGCTTTGTAAAAAGATTCGATATCAAATGACCGATCGGGTGTGCTGTTATAAATAAATAACAGTGCAACCAGCATCAAAACAGATCCTAAAAATGTATAAACAAAAAATTTAAAAGTAACTGCAATTCTTTTTTCGCCACCCCATGTAGAACATAAAAAATAGACCGGAACCAATGCAAGCTCCCAAAAGAAATAAAATAATAAAGCATCTGCGGCTACAAATACACCTATCAACCCGGCTTGTGTTAGCAACATCAATCCAAAATACCGATGAGGATTTTTATATTCACTATTTAACGTAGCAATAAAAATAAGCGGATAAGCAACTGCAGTTAACAAACACATCAGCTTACTGATGCCATCCATTTTTAAATGAAAACTGCTACCGAGTGATCCCATCCATTCAGCCCGAAAATCGAAACAAGATTCATTTTTACAACTTATTAATCCAAATAAAACAACCGCTAATGTTGCAATGGAAGATAAATAAGCAAATGTCCGGATCCGTTTATCTTCTTTAATAAAAAAAGAAAATATCCCGGTAAGCAATGGAATTAATATCAGTAATAATGCAATCATAATTCTCCTGTCCGCTTAAGCGGAGATAAATAAATTTATTTTCTAATAAAAAATTGCCAGACAAATATCAACAACATACTTACAACCATCAGCAGTATGTAACTACCTACATGACCACTTTGTAATAATCGTAATTGACGGCTGCCATAGTTCACCGCTTTGCCTACACCATTTACCATTCCGTCGATTACCGAACCTTCAAAAAATTTATTAAAAAAATTTCCAAGCATATTCAAAGGCTTAATTATTATTTTTTCATACAACTCATCTACATACCATTTATTTGCCAATACTTTCTTTATTCCACTATTATAGGCACCATCAAATTCTTTTACAGCAAAGAATTTACGGGTTATAAAAAATACAATTGCTAATCCTATAACGGTTGCAAAAAGCAATGCATATTCTTTTGTTGCAAGAGCCGGATCAGCATGTTCTGCTATTCCGGTTGAAGTAGACAAAAATTCATTGAGGTAAGCATGACCACCAAATACATGTGGCAACTGAACAAAGCCAGCGACCAGGGATAAGACGGCAAGTATAACTAAAGGTATGGTCATACTTTTTGGAGATTCATGAAGATGATGGGCTTGCTCCGATGTGCCTCTGAAAGAACCCAGGAATGTAAGCATCAATAACCTGAACATATAAATAGCAGTAAGAATAGCACAGGCAGCTGCGAGATAAAAATAAATTTTATTATGATAATAAACGGAAAGCAAAATTTCATCTTTTGAAATAAAACCGGATGTAAACGGAAATCCGGCTATAGCCAATACACCAATTAAAAAAGTAAGATAGGTAAGTGGAATTTTTTTGCTTAACCCTCCCATCTTTGTTATATCCTGTTCGCCACTCATTGCATGTATTACACTACCTGCGCCAAGAAACAATAAGGCTTTAAAGAAAGCATGGGTCATAACATGAAACACACCCGTACTATAAGCACCCACACCCAAAGCAAGAAACATAAAACCTAACTGACTGACTGTAGAATAAGCCAGTACTTTTTTAATATCGTTTTGATATAATGCAATTGTTGCAGCAAGTAATGCTGTTGCTAAACCAACTACTGCCACTACTTCCATCGTAATTGGAGCCATATTATACAATACATGGCTTCTTGCTATCATATAAATACCTGCAGTAACCATTGTAGCCGCATGAATTAATGCAGATACAGGTGTAGGGCCAGCCATGGCATCGGGCAGCCATGTATATAAAGGTATCTGTGCACTTTTTCCTGCAGCACCAACAAATAATAAAAGAGTAATTATTGTAGCGTCATTTCTGGAAAGCTTTGCTGTATTTGAAAATACTTCAGAAAAAGAAGAAGAACCTGTTTTACTGATAATCCAGAATATGGCAATTAAAAATCCAAGATCGCCAATCCGATTCATAATAAAAGCCTTGTTTGCTGCTTTTGTGTATTCTTTTTTCTTAAACCAGTAACCAATGAGTAAATAAGAACATAGCC
>JANLSA010000406.1:0-11233 GCA_031362085.1 Bacteroidota bacterium
TCATTAATTGTGATTGCTATAATAGCAGCCGTATTTTTATATTTCTCCCCACTGGGAGTTGGCGGATAAAACAACAGGATTTATATATTTATATGAACAGCTATCTTTTAAAACGGTAGCTGTTTTTTATTTTGTAAAAAAATCAAATTATAGCTTTCTGTAGTATTTTTATTTTTTAAATATCATTCTCAAATATGTTCATGCATCAAACTATGCGGTGGTACGGTCCTAATGATCCGGTAAGTTTATCAGATATACGCCAGGCGGGTTGTGCTGGTGTGGTAACGGCACTGCATCAGATACCTGTTGGCGATATATGGCCGGTAGAAGAAATAAACAAAAGAAAAAAGCTGATTGAAGATGCTGGCATGACATGGACAGTGATTGAAAGCTTGCCGGTAAGTGATGACATTAAAAAGCAATCCGGTAATTACCTTTTGCATATAGAAAATTACAAAGTCAGTTTAAAAAATGTAGCAGCTTGCGGTTTAAAAGTTGTTACGTATAATTTCATGCCCGTTTTAGACTGGCTGCGTACAGATATTGCTTATACAATGCAGGACGGAAGTAAGGCATTATACTTTGAACGGCTTGCATTTGTTGCTTTTGATTTATTTATGCTTAATCGGCCCGGTGCAGAGAAAGACTACTCTGCAGAAGAAATTGCAAAAGCAAAAGAAAAATTTACGGCAATGACGGAAGAAGAAAAAGAAAAAGTATTTCGAAATTGTATGTTGGGCTTGCCAGGTAGTGACGAAGCTTTTACGCCAGAACAGGTTTTAACTGCATTAAAAACTTATGAAGGAATAGACCAATCAAAACTAAAACAACACCTGACTTATTTTTTACAACAAATAATACCCCTAGCAGAAGAATACGGGTTAAAAATGGCGATACATCCAGATGATCCACCATATTCTGTTTTGGGTTTACCAAGAATTATGAGTACAGAGCAAGATGCAGCCGATTTATTAATGGCTGTTCCTTCTTCATCAAATGGCTTATGCTTTTGTACGGGATCTTTTGGGGCAAGATCAGATAACGATATTCCAAAAATGCTCAATCGTTTTGGAGACAATATTCATTTTCTTCATTTAAGAAATACAAAACGAGACGGAGTTGGAAATTTTTATGAAGCCGATCATTTGTGCGGAGATACAGATTTGTATGAAGTCGTGAAAGAAATAGTGAAACTGCAAAAAAGAAAAAATATTTCTATACCTATGCGACCCGATCATGGTCATCAGATGCTGGATGATTTGAAAAAGAAAACTTACCCGGGTTATTCAGCAATAGGAAGATTGAGGGGATTGGCAGAATTAAGAGGGTTAGAGTTGGGTATTAACCGGAGTATATCATAAAAAACATATTAGGAACCGAGAAGATTAAATATTTCCCTTTAAGCATTATTTCTTTATTTTTGCCGCCCGGAGCTAAAAACTCCAATTTAAAAAATAGTTCTTTTAAAATATTGACTGTTCATTCAGTCTTGGACCCTTAGCTCAGTTGGTTAGAGCATCCCGATGTTCACAATCGGGAGGGTCGTAGTATCGTGTCCGCCATTGGCGGATCCTATTTTGGTATAAGTTCTTTTAAAATATTGATTGTTCATTCAATCATGGACTCTTAGCTCAGTTGGTTAGAGCACCTGACTCATAATCAGGGGGTCGCAGGATCGTGCCCTGCAGGGTCCACTTCGCTCAGTTGATAGAGCATCCCGATTATATCGGGAGGGTCGCAGGATCGTGTCCGCCACAGGCGGATCCATCTTTCAACTGCGGAACAATGTTCCGCTTTTTTTATTCACGTTATTTTCAATCAGGTTCTTTAACCTTTTATTAACCGCATTGAAAATACATTTGTTTTTTACTTAAAATTTATGAAGAAATCAGTTTTGTTTTTACTCAGCCTTCCACTTGTCTTATTGATAAATGCTCAGGATACCACTGCCGTTTCCCTTAAAAAAAAGAAACCAGTAATTGATCTTTCAGGCAGAGCCAATGATCATTTTATGATTCAATTCGGGTCAGCTCAGTGGGCAGGTAAGCCTGAAAGCATTAAAACAAAAGGATTCTCAAAGACATTTAATTTTTATGCGATGTTTGATTTTCCTGTAAAGACCAACCCCAAATTAAGTTTTGGTATGGGAGTAGGAGTTGGGTCTGATCATATTTTATTTAATAAAATGTATCTTGGAATAAAAGATCTTACTTCAACACTTACGATTGATGACAGAAGCGATTCTGTTTATTTTGAAAAATATAAGCTAACAGTAGCATGGCTTGAAGCTCCGATTGAATTGCGCTTTACAAAAAATCCACTGCGCAGTAGTAAATCATTTAAAGCAGCTATAGGAATAAAAGTTGGTACGCTGGCTAAAGCTCAAACCCGTGGTAGTGATTTTAAAGATTTAACGGGAACTGTCAATCCTTATACGCAGAAAGAAGCCAGCAAACGGTTTTTTAATAAAAACAGATTGTCTGTTACAGGTCGGGTAGGTTTAGGTACATTTAGCCTTTTTGGAAGCTACCAGGTTACACAATTATTTAAAGAAGGGCTTGCGCCTAAAATTAATCCCTGGTCAATGGGGATAACAATTAGTGGTCTATAAATAATCTCTATAAAATGGAGAGATGAATAATATTTAAAAAAACAATCCCGCTTGTAAGCGGGATTGTTTTTTTATTTTTACTTTTTATTAAAAAGCATAAATGATTGAAAAGAAGAAAATATTTGAAAAAGAAGAACAGGCAGTATTAGTTGGATTGGTACATAAAGATCAAACGGAACCACAAGTGCAAGAGTATCTTGATGAATTGGCTTTTCTTGCAGAAACAGCCGGCGCAGTTTCCGTAAAAAGGTTTACTCAAAAACTATTACACCCCGACCCACGTACTTTTATTGGCAAAGGAAAGTTAGAAGAAATAAGAAAATATATTTCAGATAAAAATATTCGTGTTGTAATTTTTGATGATGAATTAACCGGCTCACAAATAAATAATATAGAAAAAATATTAGAAGCAAAAACCATTGACCGAAGTGATTTGATACTTGACATTTTTGCAAGGCGGGCAATGACCGCTCAAGCAAAGGCACAGGTAGAGCTGGCGCAATATCAATATATATTACCAAGACTGCGGGGTATGTGGAAACACCTTGAACGTTTGGGTGGTGGTATTGGTACAAGAGGCCCGGGAGAAACGGAGATAGAAACTGACAGAAGGATAGTAAGGGAAAAAATTTCTTTATTGAAAAGAAGATTAGAAGAGATCGATAAGCAATCGTTTACTCAACGAAAGGACAGGGGAGAGTTTATTCGTGTTGCACTCGTTGGTTATACCAATGTAGGAAAATCAACAGTGATGAATGTGCTTAGTAAACGAAATGTATTTGCAGAAAATAAATTGTTTGCCACGCTTGATACAACTACAAGCAAAGTCGTTTTTGAAAATACTCCATTTCTTTTAAGCGATACAGTTGGTTTCATTCGAAAACTCCCGCATCATTTGGTGGAAAGTTTTAAAAGTACATTAGATGAAGTGCGGGAAGCAGATATTTTATTACATACCGTTGACATTTCGCATCCTAATTATGAAGATCAACTTGGTGTGGTAAATAAAACTTTGCAGGATCTGAATGCTTTTGACAAACCTACCCTTGCGATATTTAATAAAATGGATTTGTACGAAAAAAATACATTCGATGAATGGTTGGATGCTGAAACAAAACAACAATTATTGGATGATTTAAAAGAACGTTGGCTACGGGAAACGAATGGTAATGCAGTTTTTATTTCGGCTACAGAAAAACAAAATATCCCTGAACTTAGAAATTTGATTCTTGAAAAAGTAAGAACAATGTATAAAATACGATACCCATACAAATCAGAATTCCTTTACTAATGACTGAGAAAAAAAATACATGGTATAAGGTAGCTGATCATGTAAATGAAATTAATTTTACTGTAAACAATATTGCTGTAGTTGAAGTAAAAGGGAAGAAGATCTGTTTGGGAAAATTTAAAGAAACTGTTTTTGCATTTGCTTTTAAATGCCCGCATGCGGGTGGTTTATTAGCGGATGGATTTATAGATAGTTTGGGAAATGTAGTCTGCCCGATACATCGCTATAAATATGACATGAAGAATGGTAGAAATGTAACCGGAGAAGGCTATTACCTGAAACATTGGCCGGTGGATATAAAAGAAACGGGTGTATTTGTTGAAATGGAAGAAAGAACAGGTTTATTTGGATAAATCTATTGACTTTTCTGTTTTGCTAAGAACGATTTTTCCTTATTTTTGCTGCCCGCCAATAAAGGCGGTAAAATAAAATTCCTCAGTAGCTCAGTTGGTTAGAGCATCTGACTGTTAATCAGAGGGTCTCAGGTTCAAGTCCTGACTGGGGAGCAAAAGGTTCTGAAATTTTTCAGAACCTTTTTTATTTTATACTAGATATATTTTCACTGTGGTATGCGTCAGAATAAATTAAAGGACTATAAAGTCTCCCGAAATTTTCTTGCTAGTTATTTATTTAAAAGTGGTTCAATGATTTTTTGTTTTTCATCCAAATTCTGCCAACCAAAATAATTTTTTGCGTTGTTGAAACAAATATCCTGGATCACATTTCCGATCCACGCAATATCGTTTGGCAATTCTCCATTTTCAATTTCTTCTCCAAACAAATTGCAAAGTAATCTTCTGAAATATTCATGCCTGGGAAAAGATAAAAAACTTCTGCTATCGGTAAGCATACCAATAAAACGACTAAGCAATCCCATATTGCTAAGCGTATTCATTTGTTTAGTCATTCCATCTTTCTGATCCAAAAACCACCAGGATGATCCCCACTGAATTTTTCCGGCGGCAGAGCCATCATTGAAGTTTCCAGTCATAGTGGCAAACAGTTCATTGTCGGCAGGGTTTAGATTATAAATAATTGTTTTCGCCAGTTTATTATTTGTATCTAAACGGTTCAAAAATTTTGATAATGCTTTTGCCTGCGAAAAATCGCCCATGCTATCCCAACCGGTATCCGGGCCCAGTTGTTTCAGCATTCGTGTATTATTATTTCTTAACGCACCCAGGTGATATTGCTGCACAAATCCTTTTTCCCAATCCCATTCGGCTAATGTTACGAGCATCGCTGATTTAAATTTTCTGTTTTCCAACAATGTCAAATCTCCACCTGATCGAATTTTGGCAAAGATGCCCGCTACTTCAGTTGTTGTATAGTCTTCTGCATACATTTCTTCAAGACCATGATCGCTTACACTGCAATTATTGGCAACAAAATAATCGTGACGATTTTTTAATGCTGCTAAATAATCGTTGAATGTGCTGATTGAAATATTAGCGGCTTTTTCTAATAAAGTAAGATAATTATTGAATGTTATTGTGTCATCTACATTCATTGCTTTATCTGGTCGGAAGGCGGGTAATACTTTTACATTCCATCCTCCTTGTCCGGCAGTCAGGGTTTCCTTTTTTATTTGTTTATGAAATTCTAAATTATCAACCGGATCATCCGTCGTGCAAATGAGTTTTACATTTATCTTCTCCAGCAGACATTTTACACTGTATTCTTTTGTTTTGAGCTTAGCAGATGTTTCATCATAAATTTTCTTTGCAGTATCTGCATTTAAAATATCATGTACATCAAAATACCGTTGCAGTTCTAAGTGTGTCCAATGATAGAGAGGATTTCTTAACGTATAAGGAACTGTAGCAGACCAGGCACGAAATTTTTCCCAATCCGTTTTATCTCCTGTTATATAAGCTTCTTCTACACCATTGATTCGCATGGCACGCCATTTATAATGATCACCATAGAGCCAAATCTTTGTAATGTTTTCAAAATTTTTATCTTCTGCTACTTCATTTGGTGGCAGGTGGTTGTGATAATCAATGATGGGCATGTCTTTTGCAAAATCATGATAAAGACGTTCGGCGGTTTTGTTATTAAGCAGAAAATTATTGTCGAGAAATTGTTTCATATGACCGTTTTATTAATTAGAATCTCAGCCAATAAAAATATGAGTTATGAATTGTGTAAATTCTGAAACCTGCACAATCGTTCTCAGAATTAAAAACTGTTTTTGATTTAATAATTTTTAATATTTGAAAACTTTACCACCTACCATTACTTCCTGTGTTTTTTCATCGAATGTTGCTTTCGATCCAGTTCTTGATGCAGCAGTGGTCATGATGTTTGCAATGGAATGATAATATCCGGCTTCTACAGGTGCATTGGGTTGTTTCCGACTGCGAATACATTCCATCCAGTTTCGTACATGGTTTGATGTCAATGTATCGCCACCAGTATTTGCAGAAGCCACTGCTTTTACAGCTGCATCGGCAAGATTATATTCCGGTAATAAATTTTCTTTCATGCCCATTGCTTCAGCATGGCGTTTACGAAGACCGCCTTTTGGAGAAACTTTATTCGTATTCAGATTTAATTCACCACCATTTGAATAATAAATTTCTGCTGGATTTTCATCGCCATTATGCTGGCGTGATGAAAATGTAACCTGGAATCCTGATGAAGGATCATCTTGCGGGCCATAATCAAATACTGCAGTTAAAGTATCCCAGTTTTTTCTTCCATCTTTCCACATATATATTCCGCCATTTGCTACCACACTTCTTGGATGTTTTAATCCGGTAAACCAATGCACCGTATCTATCTGGTGGCTCATCCACTGACCGGGCAAGCCCGATGAATAGGGCCAGAACAAACGATATTCTAAATATTTTCTTGGATCCCATTTTTCAAAAGGACGGTTCATTAAAAATCGTTTCCAGTCCGTATCTTCTTCTTTTAATTGTGCAACCAATTCCGGCCTGCGCCAACGGCCCGGTTGATTTACATTCCATGACAATTCAACCATCGTTATAGCTCCAAATTTTCCATCTTTAATAAATTTATCAGCAGCAATATAATTTTCGCCACTTCTTCTTTGCGAACCGATCTGTACAATTCTATCAGATGCTTTGATTGCTTTCAGTGCTGCACGATTATCTTCCATTGTTTCTGCAAAGGGTTTTTCTACATAGGCATCGCAACCGGCTTTCACTGCTTCAATAGCATGTAATGCATGTTGAAAATCTGAAGTAGCAACAAAAACAGCATCAATATTTTTAAGGCTATAGAGTTCCTCATTGTTTTTGCAGCCAATAATATCATGTCCCAGTTTTTCTTTTAAAAATGAAACTCCTTCATCCCGGCGTTTGCTCCATATATCTGAAACAGCAACCATATCAAAATTTAATTCTTTATAATGATTATTAAAACAGGGGAAATGTGCCTGGCGGAAACGATCGGAAAAACCAATCACTCCTACACGAACCCGGTCGTTTGCACCAATAATATTTGCATAACTTTTTGCACTAAAACCCATACCAGCAATATACACTCCGGCTGAAGCCTTTACTGTTGTTTTGATAAATTCACGGCGGTTGTTTGACATGATAATTTATTTTTAATTGTGATTTTATTTTATTTCTCTGATTTTTATATTTCTGAAAGAAGCATTGTTTCCGTGATCCTGTAAAAGAATATTTCCTTTATCGCCTGCACCAAATCCTTTGTACTTTTCATATTTTGACCGGACAACTAAGGCATCAAAAATATTGCTCATACGTTCATACTCTATTACTTTGAAGCCATTGAGCCAATGCTGTACAATATTATTTGGATAAACAACAATTCGTCCCTGATTCCAGGTCCCGATTTTTCGCTGAAAGCGTTTATCCAGTTTGTAAGATGGAATTAAATCATAAAGACTCGCCAATGTGCGGTTACCAACTGCACCCAATTTTGCATCCGGGTGTTTTTCATCATCCAAGATTTGATACTCCAATCCGATACCAGATTTTCCATCTGAATCAAAAGTTTCATTTACAAAATATTTTACTCCTGAATTTGCACCATCGGAAAACTTAAAATCAAAAGTTAATTCAAATGCTCCGTATTGTTCTGTGGTTACGATATCGTTTCCTGTTTCAGAGCCATCTGATGGGCTTACATTAATATCGCCATCTTGTATACTCCAATGTGTTGTTGGCATTTTATCACCATGAACGGCTCTCCAACCGGTAAAATCTTTTCCATTGAACAAGAGCTTTACACCTTGTAATTTTTCCTGATCCGATAAATTATTCTGAAGTAAATTAATAACAGGTGTATTGTCCAGTGGGCTTGGTTTTATATTAGCAGTTTGTATCCTGATATTTTTCCAGCGGATTTTCATTCCTTCTTTCATATCGCCATAAATAGCATGCACCTGCAAAGCAATAAAACCTTTTGGCGTCAGATCGTCTATTAAATGAGAAACAGGAATTCCATTAATCCATGTACGAATTGTACTGCCGATTGCTTCAATGCGGTATTTATTCCAATCACCTTTTTTAAAAGCTTTTTTTCCTTCCGGATTAATATTGGGAATATATAACCAATCACGACGAGCTTCATCATAAATGCCACCCGACCATGCACGATCAGTTGGGTCCACTTCCATTTGGTACCCATGCACCCGGTTATTTTGATAATCCGGTTTTGAAAGACTGCGAAACTGAATGCCCGAGTTCATTGCATTTTCAACTTTTAAATCTACTTCAAAAATAAAATCACCATATTCTTCATTGGTACATAAAAATGAATTAGTAGTATTGGCAACTGTGGTACCAACAATTTCTCCTTTTTCAACTGTATATTTTGCCTGGCCATTTTTCTGATTCCACCCTTTCAGGTCTTTGCCGTTGAATAGAGATTGCCATTGGCCGAAAGAAGAATAAATAGAAAAAATTGTAAAGCAGGTAATAAGTAAAATCTGTTGTGTGTTATTGGACCTTTTCATATTTGTATGATTATTTATAATTCAACTTAAAACGCAATTAATTTTTTCAAATGGAGAATGCCACACTTGAAATGTGTGGCATTCTCTTATAATTTTTTTTAATAACAGAAAATATTATTCAGGTATCACATCCAATGCCGGAACATTTAATTCTGCACCAGAGTATCCTATATTTTGATTGATTCGCCCATCTGTATTACCCAAAATAGCAGATTGAGGTATAGGCCACAATACATGGTATTGGCTTATCTTCATCATATCCTGATGGATAGTAACAAAATTATTCTTATAAAAAATATTTTTCTCTAATATACGATCCACCATAAAATTTGAAGTGGAGAAGTTAGTTAGCGTATAAGTTTTACCATTATAAGTCTGCCCGGTTTTTGCAAATAAATAAGCGATCCTGGTTAACTCTGTTTTCCGGCCTTCTTCATAATATAATTCCCTTGCTCTTTCATCTAAAATAGTACCTATGCTCATATTTGCTGCTGTATAAGGATCACATTTTGCCCGGGTTCTTACCTTATTTACATCGGCTGCTGCATTCGCCATATCTCCTTTCCAAACATAAGCTTCTGCACGTATTAGATAAGTTTCTGCGAGGCGCATTACATACCAATCTGTATTCCCACCTCTCATCGGCGTGTTTTCTACATCTGGTATATATATTTTATAATGGGGCCATGGATACCATTGACGTAATGTATCTGAGCATAGTAGTGTTCCTGTATTATTTGGTCCAGTATATAACCTTAATCTTTGACCATAGTATGGGTCAACACCTTTTAATGCAGGATTACTGTATCGTAGGTTTTCCATATACATCCAGTTTTGGGAAGTTGAGTCATGCCGAAGGTCTTTTACATCATCCCATATATCTTTATAATGGTAAGAAGTAGAACGGCAGCGGCCGATGCCACGGCCAAACATCTGCATATTATCAATCTCAATATTAGCAAGAGGAGACATACCTGTACCACCATTTGGTGTTCTGATACCTGCTATGGATATACCGGGTGCTGCCTGACGCATAGATTGAATGCCACCAACAAACCTACCTGCATTTCCAAAAGCGTCAGTAACTAAGAATAATGTTTCCGTATTGGATGCGGCAGCTTTATTTGCCGGACGGTGTAAATCCCAGGTAACATTTTTGGTGGCAATACCGGCATCCACCCCAAATCTGTTTATCATTAATTTATAAGTACCATTATTAATAACAGCGCTGGCAGCAGTTATTGCATCATCAAACAGTCCTAATGCAAGATTTATTTTTGCCAGCAAATGATAACAAGCCCCTTTATTTACATCTCCTCTATCAGATGTCCAGGGTACCCAAACAACAGCACTATCAAGATCTTTTTTCATTCGCTGCAAAATCACTTCTCTTTTTACAGAAGCATAATCCGTTTTAACACTGTTTAATTCTTTTAAAGGACATGGGACATCTCCAAACTGATTCGTTAAACGGTAATAATCATACGCCCTGTAAAAATATGCTTTACCCTGAATAATTTTTTTAGTTGCATCAGGAATAGCCGAAGCAGCAGGTAGACGGGAAATAATTGTATTGGCCAAACGGATACCAATCCATTCCTGTTCCCAATACCAACCAATTTTATTAAAATCTCCATTGTTTAATTGGGCATCTGGTTTAATTAGCACATCTAAATTTTGTGCAGGTCCTGTTTTATCATCTGTTCCTTCCACGGCTACTTCCGAAAAGATGGTTTCTGTAATTATTGGGGCACCATCACCATACCATTCATTCTTAAGAGTTCTTGCACATCCATTTAAGGCAGCATTGAATCCGATAACATCTGTAAAAGTGTTTTCGGGAGAAAAGAATGAAAGTGGTTTGGGTGCCAACCAGGTTTTTTTACAACTTCCCAAAACCATCATGCCAATAAAGGCGATGGCTGACAGACTAATTATTTTATATAAATTTTTCATGTATTTATTATTTAAATGTTATCTTATAAAGTTAGGTTTAATCCAAAATTATAGGTCACTGGAGTTGGAGTTATGTTTGAATTATTATCTGAACCATGATATTCAGGATCAAAATAATTCCATTTTGAAAATACAGCTGCATTTACAACATTGAAATAAAATTTCAAGCTACCTATTTTCCATTTTTGAACAATTGCTGCCGGAATGGTATAGGCAAGACTAACATTACTTAATCTGACAAAGGAAGATTTTTTATAAACGTTCCAGGTAACACCGCCACCCCTGGTAGAACCCAATTTTCCATATTCATTAGTAGGATTGTAAGGAGTCCAATAGGGTACTTCTTAAAAGTTAACCCGATCGTAGATAATATTATTACTTCCGTTTCTGGCTCCATTGGTGGCTTCATTAAATGTGG